>WFPU01000131.1 GCA_015487435.1 Sulfurimonas sp. | reverse complement strand
ATGTTGTCTTCAGGAAAATTCTCAAAATTCAAAGGAATATTAGATAAAAATTTTAAAACACGTGATGAAAAATATAACAGTATAGTCAAGGACTAAAAGTGAAAATATTTTTGGATACAAATATACTTTTGGATTTATTGCTTGATAGAAAAAATAGTTATGAAGCTTCAATAATTTTAAATAGTATAGATTTGGGGTTGTTTGAAGGATATATCTCGAATATTACATTGGTAAATGTAGATTACATTGCAGAAAAGCAAAAGAAAGAGGATGAAATAAAAGAATTCTTAATTTTATTACTGGAAACAATGGAAATTTGTACGCCAGACACAAATCTAATATATAAAGCATTAAATTTAGAAAATAAAGATTTTGAAGATAATATTCAATATTTATTAGCTAAAAAATGTAGATGCGATTGTTTAATTACTAATGACAAAAACTTTAAATTTGATGATGTAGAAATTATGGATAGTAAAAGTTTTATTGATAAATACTTAAAATGAAATGCTAAAAAAACTAAAGGAATAACTTAACAATGCATGAATTTTCAGTTGTTCAGAGCTTATTAGACTTGATAGAAAAGAATGCTTATGAAAATAATGCTAAAGCAGTATCTAAAGTAATAGTCAAAATTGGTAAAATGTCAGGGATAGAGCCTCATCTTTTAAAAATTGCATTTGATACATTTAAAGAAAAAACAATATGCGAAAATGCAGAGCTTGAGATGATTATTCAAGATGTAGTAGCAAGATGTGAGGACTGTAATAAGGATTTTACTGTTGAGAATAACAAGTTTATCTGTCCTTTTTGCAATGACTACAATTTAAAAATTTTAGATGGAGAAGATATGTATCTATTGCAAATAGAACTTGACGTATAAGCTAAAATTTTTTATCATTATTTTTAATAAATGAATATTCATTTATATAGGTATGAAAATGAGGTCATTAATATTTTTAATTGGTTTATTTTTAATTAACTTAACTTATGCCCACGATTTATGGATAGAAAAGCATAAAAATAATTACATTTTATATTATGGACATAAACATCCTTCATATGGAGAAAAAAAGCTTATAAAATACAATCCTAAAAATATTCTGTCTGTAAAATGTATAGATGTAGATGGAAATAAAACGGAAATAGATGTAAAAAAAGAGTATCCACTGGTAATAAATAAAAACTGTGCAATCATATATGTTGACATTTCAAGTGGATATTGGACTAAAACACCTTACGGAACTATTAATAAACCAAAAAACCAAATTGATACTCCTATAAAAAGCTGGTTATCTTATGAAAGTGTTAAAAGGATAAATCTATGGGGTAAAAATTTAGAAAAATCCTTTACAAAAAAGTTGGATATAATTCCAGTAAATGACCCTTTAAAATTACAGGAAGGGGATAAAATTAGACTTCTCATAACTTTTGATGGTAAGCCAGCAAAAAACATCCCAGTAGCATACGATGGAAAGGTTAGAGGTATAACTGACAGCCATGGAAGAATAAACATAAGGATAAAACATAAAGGTCTACAGTTAATTGAAGCAACCTATAAAGAAAAAATCAACTCAACAAAAGCAGATGAAGTTATATATTCAACAACTTTAAATTTTGAGGTCAATTGAAGAAAATGTTTTATATATTACTGATTTTAATTTTAATAACTTTCAAATTATCCTACGCCCACAGTGTCCAATATACAATTAATCACCAGAATGCAGTTGTAATAACTATATTTTATGCAGATGGAACTCCTTTTTCTTATGAGAAATTTGAAGTTTACTCTCCTGATAATAAAAAAATACCTTTTCAGGTTGGAAGAACAGATAAGTATGGAAGGTTAGTTTTTTTACCAGATAAAATCGGTAACTGGATTGTAAAAGCTTTTTCTGAAGATGGGCACGGAATTGTCAAAAAGATATTTGTTAATAATCTATCAAAAATAAATAAAACTTCTAACCAGTCTGGATATTTATTAAAAATATTTATTGGAGTTTTTGCAATTTTTTTAGTCTATGGATTATTTTATTTCACAATAAGGAGGAAAAAGTTTGAAAAAACTTAATGGTTTAATTTTCCTGTTTTTATTTTTTTATACCAGCGTTTATGCTCATCATGGAGTAGCAGCTTTAGGTGCTGCTGGATTAGAAGGTCCCGGTGCTCCACTTGAAACTTCTTCATCAGCCACATTGCCTCAAGGTAAATTTTTAGCGTATTTGAAATTAGATTATGCAAAATTTAAAAAATATACTTACAAGAGAGATGACGAAACTGATAACTATAACTTCTGGATTTATGGTACTGGATATGGAATAAAACCGTATCTTTCCTTATATTTATTCATCCCTTATTATACAAAAATAGTAGAAAATAATTCTTTTAATACCAGTGGTTTTGCTGATATTTCCCTCATGGCAGTTTTAGGTTTTAAATATGACGAAGGTTTTATGCTTATACCAGAAAGTGAAAGCTTAGATGATTTAATGGACTGGCATTTTACAGTTTATGGAGGAACCACATTACCAACTGGAAATCCAAATATAAGAGATAAAAATGGAAATATAGACCCTGGAATGTCTCTTGGATTTGGAAAACCAAGCATTACATTAGGGTTCACAGCAACTAAACAATTCACAGATAAAATCACATTTATATTTGATACAAATTATTTAAAGTTTTTTGAATATAAATATAGTGATGGGACAAAATATATGTTTGGTGATGAATTTAGAATAAACTCTGCATTAACATATAGAGTTTTAACCTCTGAAAAGAATAAATTTAGATTAGATTTAGATTTTGAACTTAACTATTTAAACTTAGGAAGAGATAAAGAAAACGGAACAGGATTAAAGGGAACAGGTGGGAAAATTTTATATACTCTATATGGATTAAGGGCATATTACAAAACAGTGAGTGTAGGTTTAGGTGTTAAAATACCTTCCTGGACAGATTTAAATGAGGAAAGTTTACAACAGGGAGCAGAAGGAAAAGAAAAGTATAGGGCAATATTTACTTTTTCTGCATTGTTTTGACTGTATAATCTTAAAATAATTAGGAGAAAAAAATGCATATACCTGATGGATATTTATCTCCTCAAACATACATACCTGCATATGCAGTAGCAATACCTACATTAGCCTATGGGATTAAGAAACTAAGAGAAACATTAAATGAGGAAACATACCCTTTTATAGCAACACTAACAGCTTTATCTTTTCTAATTATGATGATTAATATTCCTATTCCCGGTGGAACAAGTGGACACGCAATAGGAACATCTGTCATATCCATACTATTTGACCCATGGATTGCATTTGTTTCAGTAAGTTTTGTTTTATTAATACAATCTCTTATTTTTGGGGATGGAGGTATTACTGCATGGTCTATAAACAGTATTGGAATGGGATTTATTGCCTCTTTTTCTGCATATTACAGTTATAAGTTATTAAAAAAAATTAATAAAAATTTAGCCTTATTTTTATCTGGCTGGAGCTCTATAGTTTTAGCTTCACTTTTTATCGCCTTAGCTTTGGGAATTCAGCCTATAATTGCCCACGACCAAAATGGAAAGCCATTATACTTTCCATTTGATTTGTCTATAACCATTCCTGCACTTGTTGGGGCTCATATGCTCTATTTTGGGATTGTTGAAGGTATTTATACATTAATCGTGGTAAAGTTTATTGAAAAAATTAAAAATCATTCTGCCATGGCTTACAAAAATGAAATATAAGTATCTGTTGGTTTTAATTGCTATAATTTTTCTTTTACTTCCTTTAGGAGTTCTAACAAATGCTCCTGCATGGGGAGAATGGGATTTATCATTTTATGAAAAGGTACTTGGATTTATACCAGATAAAATGAAAAATAGCAGTAGTGTGCATGCAATTTTACCTGATTACAGTTTAAACGGCTTAAATCCTATTATTTCTTATTATTTATCAGCATTAATTGGAGTAGGCATCATATTTTTTGCATTTTATACTTTTTATAAGTTGAGAAAATGAAAGATAAGATATTATTTACAGTTTATAT
>WFPU01000130.1 GCA_015487435.1 Sulfurimonas sp. | reverse complement strand
GAACAATATTTATATGTTAATGAAGATGATGAAACAATCACAGCAAAAGATTTAGAGTTAAAACTCAAAAAGAAAAGAAAACATGTTGTTGGAACTATTTTTTTATACAACCCATTTATGTCACCTGTCGGATACAACAACAAAACTAAACTTAGAGATCAAGGTTATGAATTTAACGCTCAATTTGATGAATTAAATTTTAATGATCTATCTAACCTAATTTATCAAGCTACAAAAAACAACTATAAGGGTAAAATTATTGAAGTAAAATATCTATTTAATTTAAATGAAGAAAAACTTGATGATACTATTGTAATAGATAAATTTGCAGTTGATATTGACCTATACCACTCCAAGCAACTAACTATGTTTGATAAAGAGATGAATTACCATGATCCTTTTAATATGCCGATAAGTGGTAAATGGGTATTTATGGGGGTTGGTCATAAGTATCAACTTCAACATGCTGGTATTAAAGAATATGCTAAAAATATAGCATTACATGCCCAAAAACTTGGCAAAGAAGTGATATTTATCTACGATAGAAATCATAATGATGAAGATTGTATTGAGCACTCTTATTTTTTAGCTCCTACATCACCGGGTAAAGCTAAAGATACTCGTGCTTATGCCTTTAAAGGTGCATTTATGAGTAACCCGCCAAAAAGAACTAGATTAGCATAACTGAGCTTGATTAAAATCTAACCTCAGATATATTTGCAATATTTAAAATACTTTTATATATATTAGCTACTAAAGATTTACGATTATTTTTAATAGTTTCATCTTCAATATTAACCATAACATCACTAAAGAAAGAATCTAATTCAGGTTTAAGCCCTAAAAGAGCATCAAGTTCAACTTCATAACTATCAAAATTAGATGCTAAAACATCTGAATATTTTGTATATAAAACTTCTTCTGCTTTTTCTTCAAAGAGTTTTGTGTCTACACACATATCTTTTGATAAATCTATATCTTTAGTTATATTTGCTACACGCTTAAATGTTGAGCTTATTTCTGCAAATCCAGCACCATTAGCTAAATTGTTTACAGCATCAATTTTACGACCAATGCTTAATAATTCACGTTCACCAGAACTAAATACAGCTTCAATGATTGAAGGATTAACCTTATAAAATTGTTTAATACGCTCTAAAAAGAAATTTGTTAATTTTTCTTTTTCAAACTCTGCATAATTAATTGAGAGCTGTTCTATAGTTTTTACTATATCAAATTCAAATTCAAACTCATTAACAATTTTAATAAGTCCATTAACAGCACGGCGAAGTGCGAATGGGTCACGAGAACCAGTAGGGATTTGATTTACGCTAAATAACCCAATCAAAGTATCAAGCTTCATACTCATTGCAACTATAGCACTTAATTTTGTAGATGGTAAATCGCTATCTTCACCATCTGGCAGGTATTGCTCTTTTAGTGCAGTCGCTACATCTGAATTTTCACCAGCTTTTAGTGCGTAGTAATGTCCCATAAGCCCTTGAAGTTCTGTAAACTCATAAACCATCTCACTCATCAAGTCAGCTTTTGCAAGTTCTACAGCACGATTTAAGGAATCTATATCTTTTAAGTTATATTTTATAGCAAGGGTATTTGCAATCTTTGTCTCTCTATCAATTTTATCAGCGACACTTCCAAGTCCTTTAAAAAAAGCTACTTTATCAAGACCATCTGTACTTAACCCATTTTTTAAATCATTTTCCCAAAAAAACAGACCATCAGCTAATCGAGGACGAAGCACACGTTCATTCCCCTCTATAACTTCACTAAAATCATCTGTAAACGCATTAGAAACTACACAAAATTGATTTATCAATTTGTCATCTTTAAATACTGGAAAATATCTTTGATGTTCCTTCATAGAAGTGATAATAACCTCTGGAGGAAGATTTAAAAATTTTTCATCAAATGAACCTAAAAGTGGAGTTGGATTTTCTGTAATAGCTACAACTTCTTCAAGTAAATCTTCATCGATTTCAATTTTAATACCATTTTCATTTTCAAGTTTTGCAAATGCATTTAAAATATCTTCGCGTCTTTGATCTTGATAAAGTGTAACTCCACCATCATTTAATGTGTTAAAGTACTCTTTTGCGCCAGATATATCAACAGCTTCAAAATTACTAATACGATGAACAAAAGTTGATTTATGAGATTTTATATCAAAAAGCTCTACATCTACAAGCTCATCACCGAGCATCACATTAACCCAACGAATAGGACGGATAAAACTCTCAGTATTACTACCCCATCTCATAGCTTTACCAAACTCTAAAGATTTAATCCATTCATTTATTATCTCAGATAAAAGCTCACTAGATGGTTTACCTTTTATATCTTTTTTATAATAAAGCACTTCTTTGTTATTTTTCTCACCACGACCAAGTTCATCTAAAGAGACACCACATTTTTTAGCAAAACCATTCGCAGCAGGAGTAGCTACACCATCTTTAAATGCAACAGCAACTGGTGCACCAAAAAATTCTTCAATGCTGTCATCTTGGGAAGTTTTAAATTCTGGATGCCAAATAACTAAACGACGAGGTGTATAATAAAACTCAAATTCACCTAAAAGTTTGTGTTTTTCTAAAATATCTACATATTTATGCTCAATATTTTTTAACTCTTTTAAAAGTGGAATTGCTGGAAGCTCTTCGACACCTATCTCTATTAGTAATGGTTTTAGCATTTTATACTCTTTTTATAATTATATTAACGCGATTTTATCCATTTATATGTTAAAAAATCATAAATTTAAATATATCTTAAATAAGGCAAATAACTCTTATTTATATTTTTGTAAATATTAATACTGATACAATACTTAAAACAAAACACAAAAAGGATATAAAATGCCAAAAATTAATAAATACGAGAACATTGACAATGTAGAGCGTGAGGCAAAGAAAGATTTAATTGACCGTCACTCTCCATTTATCACAGTTGATGGTACTGCAAAAAAAGGCGAAATGCTTGCTGTAAATGTAAAGATGGGTAACGAATATACTCATCCAGATGATTTTGATCACTATATTGAAAGTATCACTCTTTTTAATGGTAATACTAAATTAGCAATGACAACTTTCACTCCAGGAACCCTTGGAAATGAAAAATCTCATACAGAGGTTACTTTTAACATCAGACCAACTGGTAAAAAACTTAACTTAACTGCACATGGTTACTGTACTAAACACGGTATCTGGGAATCTACTGAAGTAGTTGTAGAAGTAACTGAGTAGTATTTTTAATAACCAAGAGATTCTTGCTCTTGGTTACAATTTAATAAAAAATTCACTTCCTAAATAATTGTGACCTCTGATTAATTATAAGTTAGATTCCAAGTCAAGCTTGAAATGACGATAGTTACGTCATTCTGGACTTGATCCAGAATCTAATAGCTAATAAATCAGAGAGTTCAATTATAGATCTTTTCAACTTTAAATTTTTGCCTATATGAATATTTTAGTTTTATAAAAAAATTATTTCTTTTTTTTCAATTTTTGGAAATAATATTTTAATAAGTAATTATATTAAGATTAATAAAAAAATAAGAAAAATAGTTCTAATATTCATTTCATAATTAAAATGAATTAGCTGACTTGTTCATATA
The DNA here is from genome assembly GCA_015487435.1 of Sulfurimonas sp. Taxonomy (GTDB): domain Bacteria; phylum Campylobacterota; class Campylobacteria; order Campylobacterales; family Sulfurimonadaceae; genus Sulfurimonas. Next base: position 9,647 of record WFPU01000130.1, on the reverse strand, counting down.
ATTCAATTTCTAACTAAGGTTATACTTGAAATCATATCAAAACTTAGCATTGCTACAAAATTTATATCTATTAAAATCAATAGGATTTAAATATATTGACCAATTTTCTATTAATGAAAATATGCCTAATGAAAAACCTTTAAATATTCATGAATTACATAATAATATTTATTCATGCCATCTATGTGACTTAAGTAAATCAAGAAATCAAAGTATGTGTGGTTTTGGAAATTTAAATGCTGATTTAATGATAATTGATTTTACAGTATCCTCAAATGATGATGCTACAAATAGCTACTATTCCGGTCGTTCAGGAGAGATGCTTAAAGATATGATTGAGAAAGTTTTGAAACTAAATATAGATGAAGTATATTTTACACATGCTATAAAGTGTAAAACATTAAACTCAAATTTACCCTCTCCATCAGAGTGGGAATCTTGCAAAAATTATCTTTATTCTCAAATAAAATTTATCAAACCAAAAGTAGTTGTTACCTTAGGTAAAGATGTATATGCTAAAATTATAGATGAAGATGAAGATTTTCAAAGTGTTAGAGGTCATGTTATAGATTTTAAAGACTATAAGTTAGTACCAATTGATCACCCAAATTTTCTACTTAGAAACCCCGAGAGCAAAAAAACGTCATTTAATGATTTAAAAACTATAAAGAGTTGTTTATGAAAATACTACTATCTATTTTAACATTTTTTTCCGTAATTGCTTTTGGAAAAAGTTATCTTTTATCTAACATACCACTACCAAAAACATATATTCAAAATCTTGACCCTTATCCTTGTGGTGAAGATTGTATGCAAGATTATCTTGATAATGAGATGATATTTTCATTTCTTTCACATGCACATAAACAACTAGAAAATGAAGAACAAGAAGAGATTAGAATGATAAACATCTCTCTGTTTAATCTTGGTTCACAAATCAGAAGTGATGAACTAAAAATTGCTTTACTTTTACCATATAAAAAAATTGGTAGGTATGCAGCATCCACAACAAATGCCTCTTTTGCATACTTAATTGCAAGAAACCATAACTTTGAATTAAAAACTTATAACATAGAGAGTGAAGAGCTTGCAGATATCTCAAAAGCACTTACTCAAATTGAGGAAGATGGATTTAACTATATTATTGCCCCATTTACACAAGAGGGTGCTCAAACATTTGTATCTATGGATCCAACTCAGGAATTATACTTTCCAACTATACACAAAAGCGATATAAACACCACTTCACAAAATATATATTTTGGCGGTATTGACTATAAAGCGCAGATAGATGTGCTTTTAAAAGAAGCTGTAGCCCCTTTAGTAATTTTTTATGATAAAACACAAATTGGAAAAAAATTATCCTTGTATGAAGAGGAAAACTTTAAAAATAGACCTCTTGAAAATGTTTATGAAATAGATTCATCTTCAAATGAAAATAATGAAGAAGATTTATTAATTGATGATGACGATAATAGAACCACAGTAATTAAATTTTCAATTCCAAAATGGACTACAAACCTTGAAAAGCAACTTTTTGAAAATGAAAAAATTGTAGAAGGTTCATTTTTTATCAACACTCCAATAGTTAAAAGCTCAATGATTATGTCTCAACTAACTATGTATGATGTAAATGCTACAAATGTACTCTCTACACAAATAAATTTTGATCCACTAATACTTTCACTTACTCAATATACTGATAGAGATAATATGATTATTGCAAACTCAATTACACATAATAATTCTATTTTTATCGAAACAAACTCTTTGCTTGGAAATGATATTGTATATGACTGGATAAATTATACAACTACTGTTGGGATAGATTTTTTCTTTACTCAAATCACAAATCAAGACAGGCAATATAAAATAGATATGCAATCTAATCAGATGATATACCCTATTGAGCTACTACAACCATCCAAAACAAGGTTTATAAAATATTTTTCAACTAATGAATAGTGACTCAATTATTTTTTTTAATTCGCCGAGCTTTTGAGGCTTACCTTCAAAGTTTATATACGCTAAAGTGATTTTTAACTCAAATATCACTTTAGTATCTTTATAAACACTTTGTTGAAGTACAAATGAAGCACTTTTCATCTCTATAAGTTTATTAACTACCTCTAACTCATCACCGAGTTTAGCACTCAAATAATAATCAGCTTCAAGTTTTCTAGCAACAAAATGTCCATTTTCTAAAACTGGAGTTTTTCCTACCTTAAAAAAAGCATCACTCCTAGCTCGTTCACAAAAATTTAAATAATTGGAGTGATAAACAACTCCTCCTGTATCTGTGTCTTCGTAATATACTCTAATTTTCATAGAATGACCCCTTTATTTAATTTTTTTAATAAAAACCACTTTAAGATAATTACCCTCTTTAAACTTATCTAAAATCCTAAAATCTTTTGGTAGGGAAAATCTTTCTTTTATCTCATATTTCCCATTTAGCTCTTTAAAGGCTTTAGATATAAAGTCGCTAAAATTCATCATGTTAAAGTTTGCAGAATTAGTAGATGCTACTATGATTCCTCCTTTATTTGTAATTTTAATTGCTTCTTTTAAAAGATTTACATAATCTTTTGAAGCACTAAAGGTATGTTTTTTAGACCTAGCAAAACTAGGTGGATCTAAAATAACTAAATCAAATAAGAGATTTTTCCTTACAGCATACTTAAAGTAATTAAATACATCTTCAACTATAATATCTTGGCTGTCAACATCAATTTTATTAATTTCAAATTGTTCTTTGGTCTTAGTAAGGCTTCGTTTGGCTAAATCAACACTTGTGGTCTTAATAGAATCTCCAAGCGCTGCTGCAACAGAAAATGCACCAGTATAAGAAAAGGTGTTCAAAACTGTCTTCCCTTTAGCATACTTATCTCGAATAGTTTTTCTAACATCCCTCTGGTCTAAAAATACACCAACCATCGCTCCATCATCCAAATAAATTGCAAAGTTTATTCCATTTTCTTTGACTAAAATAGGGGTCTCGGCTTTGTCTCCACAAATAAAATCATCGTCATCGTCAAGATATTTACCTTTTGAATCAAAGCGTTTTTTTTGATATATGCCTTTATATTTAACACTATTTTTTAATCCATCTAATATGTCAGATTTAAATTCATATATGCCCAAGCTATACCATGTGAGCAAATAAAAACCATCAAAATAGTCTATCGTAAGACCACCTATCCCATCGCCCTCGCCATTAAAAACTCTAAATGCAGTAGTACTTTTATCATTATAAAAATCTTTTCTATACTTTAGAGCGGACTTAATTTTTTCACTAAAATAAGTCACATCTATCTTTTCATCTTTATTTGCAGATAACGCCCAACCATATCCTTTGTTTTGCACACCGTGATAACCTTTGAGAATAAACTTTCCTTTTTCATCAACAAGATTTATCACAGAACCTTCTTGTCTAATCTTATCCCAGCTAACTATGGATTCTTTAGAGATTAGTGGATATCCCTCTTTATAGGTTCTTATAAATTCTGGTTTTACAATTAATTCTATCTCTTGCGTCATATAATATGTATCCTTCGTATTACTTAAGATTTTGAATTAGAGTTTTCTCTTCTTGGGATGAAAGAAAACACCATTTACCACTTTGGATATTAAGTTTAAAACTACCAATACTGATTCTGCTCAAACTTACAACTTTCAATGGCGTTCCAAACTTTGGATCTTTAAGCGCCCCAAAAAGCCTGCGTATATGCCGATTTTTACCCTCATCAATTTGTATTCTGAGTTTTGTTTTCGCGCCACCAATGCCTATTTTTTCTACATCAAGAGCTTTAAGTAGACCGTGTTTACTTTGAACTCCTCTTAAAGCCTCTGCAATATGTTCATCTGTTACATGACCTCTGACCCAAATCTCGTATATTTTAATACAGTTCCCAGGCTTGGTTAACAGATTGCCAGTTTTGCCGTCAGTTGTGAATAACAAAAGCCCCTTTGATTCTAAATCAAGGCGTCCGATAGGCATCCATCCGTCATTAAAAACCCAATCAGGTAAAAGATCATAGACTGTTTTTCGTCCAAGATCATCAGATCGTGTAACCAAATAACCCTTAGGCTTGTTAATTGCTAACAGTATTTTTGAATCATTCATTGTAGTATTCATCTAGTTAATATCTGTATAACCTTTTTTCATCTGCGCTTTTTTAGTAAGTTCTTGAACACTTTGAGATAAGTCTTCACTTGCTATATGATAGTGATTGTGCAGTTTTTCAAGTGAATTATCTATCTTTGTAGTTAGCATAACAATTAAGTCTTCCATCTGCTCTCTTACACTAGCTATCTCTACATCCTGAGATTGTCTTAACTCCCTAGAGAGCATATCTAATTGTGATTGAGATTTTACATAATCACTTTTAACTCTCTCTATGTCCTCTATCAAAGACTTAAGAGTTGAGTACATATTTAACAAATTTGTGTTTTGTTCTTGCATCTCACTCATTTTGTGTGAAGATAGTGACATCTGCTTCATTAAAACAACACTCTCTTTATTTATGTTATCTATTTTATTTTCACTTTCATATAATGCCGTATTTAAACTCTCAGAATGTGACTTTAAAGATATCATTTGGTGCTCAAAAGAGTTAGTTACATTTGATAATTCTAATAATGTACCCTTAACTATAGAGTTTGATATATCTTTAGAAAGATTACCAATAGATTTTATTGAACCTCTAACCTCTTCTAAGTCATCAGCCATATCTCCCCTGCTCTCAACTGCTTTATTCAGGATAGATATCACTTTATTATGATGGTCTTGTTCTGAAATTCTTAATATATCTATATGTTTGTGAACAACATTATCAAGTGCTGGAAATTGCACTTCTGTAAAGTTTTTAAACAGTCTTATAACACTTTTATTTAAAACTTCCATCTCCTCAAATTTTTCCATAAATTTCACCTGATTGGTTTTGATATTTTGTAATGCTTTGATATCTTCTTTAAACTTTTCCCTTACTTCATCTTGAGCCTTAGTATCAATATCTCTTTTTATATTCATATTTGTTTCAAGTTCTGCTGTATATTTTTTTAATTGTGTAATTTGTTCTATTAGTGCTAAAGTAAACTCATGTTGAGTCTTATGTATTTGAGAGACTTGTGTTTGATGCATAATATTCATTATAAGAAAAAGAATCAGAGATATTAAAAAGGGAAATAAACTTTCTCGAACAATCAATAATAAATCAGTAAGCTCAGGATGAATTATCATATGAACAACACTGCTTAAAACCCCTACACCAAGCACTAGTGGGGCATAATTTAATTTATTTGGTTGCTTAATTATAGATATTTGTCTTAAAAATAACAGACCCATAAATGCAAATGCTAAAAGTAAGTCACTATCTAACATGTGTTCCCTTTATTTTATCATATTATTTTATCATAATATTATACACAAAGGTATGATAAATATTAGACTTCTTGTATATAACCAAAAAACTAGATTCCGTGTCAAGCACGGAATGACTATACACTTGTACTTTTGTCATTCTGAACTTGCACCCCAAGGGTATTTCCTATGGGCATTCAGAACCTAGGTTATGTAAGAAGTCTATTAAAGGCGATATTCATATTTTTTATCTGTTAATTTATTCACAGATCAAACATCAAATGGTATCCTATTATCACTAGAACTAAACAGAAACGCTAAAGATTATACTTTAGCATTTGAACAACAAGATTCAAGTTCTTTTTTTGAAAAATAAGGTTTTAATATAAAGTAAATTACTAGTACCCAAAGAACAATTGAACTAAGGTATTCTAACAGACTAGCCTCTTCGTCCATGTGTATCATTTCTTTAACACTCATATCTCTTAACAAGTAGTCTAAACCAAAGCCAAAGATTACAGAGCCGAAAATAATAGTCCCTAGATAAATATAAAGTGCTCTCGTTCCAAGCATTTTTTTAACCACACCAATTGTAACTGTGTTAGTCGCAGGACCCGCTGATAAAAAGACAAAGGCGGCACCAGGGCTAACACCAGAAAGCATTAAACCTGCTGCAATAGGTAGAGAGGCTGTTGCACATATATACATCGGAACAGCAATAGCAATAACAATGATGTAAGATAGCCATGAATACTCAAGTAAAATCTCTGAAAGATTTGAAGGTACTCCAACAGTGATTAGAGCACCAATAAGAAGACCTAAAAACAGAGGCCAAGCAATATCACTCAAGAGTGTTCCAAAAGCATAATGCATAGCACTAAACATTGAAAACTTTTTCTTTTCCTCATTTGAAGTGCTACAGCAAGGACTCTCTGTTGAGCAAGATAAAGATTTATCCTCTTGTCTAGTAGTTACAGCAGTAAAGCTCATATTTTTAGCTACAGGGATGGTCGCTGAAAAAGAAGAGATTTTACTCGCAAAGAGAGTTTCTTTTTTCTCATGTTCTGGAAATAGGTTTGCCAAAATACCTGCAATTATAGAAATAATCATAGAGGTAATAACTCTATAAATAGTAAATACCCAACCAAACATTCCATAAGTTGCAAGTATAGAATCTACACCCGTAATAGGAGTTGAGATAAGAAATGAAAGTGTTGCTCCATTAGATGCACCCGATTTTTTGATACTCGTAGCTAAGGGAATAACACCACATGAACACACAGGTAAAGGGACTCCAAAAACAGTAGCCTTTATAACAGAACCTATAGAAGCTTTTCCTAAATGCTTAGACACAAGAGTGTCTGGGACTAATTCATGCAAGATACCCGCAAAAAATAGACCAAACAATATATAAGGTGCCATAGCATTAGAAAGATCAACTAAAGCATTAAAAAATTCTAAGATAAATTCCATTATTCTTTAGTTCCCTTTGAATTTCCGCTACATTTACTTGATGAAACTTTTGATTTTTCACTATCGCTGTCACATATTTTAACATCCATCATGCCTTTAATTGAATGATAAGAAGCACACTTATTATCATAAACACTTTGACCACTTATGGCAAAAACACTCACTGTTAAAAATATAGAAATAATTAAACTCTTTATCATTTGTAAACCTTTATGTTATAATCTAATTGCTATAATCATATAACCTAATTGTTATATAATAAAACTATAAAAGAGCTTAAATGAAAAGACTAGTAGAGTTATCAAAGATATTTTCTGATGCAAACCGAGCTAAAATTATCTCTTTAATACTCAGAGATAAAGAAATTTGTGTTTGTGAGATATGCGACACTTTAGAACTTTCACAACCCCTAGTGTCACGCCATTTAAAAAAGATGAAAGAGAGTGGGCTTTTAGATTCTAAAAAAGAAGGGAAATGGGTTGTATACACCCTAAACCCTGAGCATCAAGCTCAATGCTTTATAAATGCCTTGAGTCAAGACCTAGACAAACTGCCTAAGTTGGTAAGTTGTAATTTTAAATAATTCGCAATATACACATTACAAAAATCTCATACATGAATGCTTATATTATTTTAGTGTTTTACGGCTTTTTATGAAAAGGTATCTATTGGTGAAAAGTATAATTAAGACATCTGATTAATTAGAAACTAGACCCTGAATCAAGTCTAAAGTGACGATAGTTCCGTCATTCTGGACTTGATCCAGAATCTAATTGATCAGAGAGTTCAATTTATATTATATAACTAAATCTAAAATCTCTTTTGGTTTTCTTGCAAAAATATTGTGTTCAGGGATTGGTGTAAATCCCCAAGTGGCAAATATTGCATTAATATTAGCATTTTTTGCACCCTTTATATCTTTTATATTATCTCCAACCATCCAAGCTTTATGTATAGACTTATCAAATCCATAAGATTCTAAAATTTTATCTAACATCTCTGGATTTGGCTTTGATTCACTTACTTTATCAGCACCAATAATAACATCAAATAAGTTTGCAACACCAAGTGAACCTAACATTATATTTGCAAACTGCGTTGGGGCATTTGTAGCTACTGAGAGTTTAAATTTATGTGCTAGAAGCTCATAAAGCATATCTTTTATACCATCATAAAGATATGGATTTTGAGTACATTGAACTTTATAATGTTCTTCAAATAAATCTCTATCACTTTCTAAATATATCTCTGTCTCATAAAAAAGATATGGTAAATTTCTAACTTCCATATTTATACACTCAACTATAAACTCTTCACTAACTGGCTCTAAATTATGATTAGTTTTTCTAACATGATTTACTGAAATAGTTATATCTTTTTTTGAATCGATTAGTGTTCCATCCATATCAAAGATTATAACTTTCATATCAAAACTCTTATTTCATCTTTTGATATATTTCTTCAAGCGTATCTACAAACAGTTCACTGTCATTTGGACACCTGCAAACTCTATAATCCTTAAATCCTAGCTCCTCAGCAATCTCTCTGTATTCAATTTCAAGTTCAAAATCTGTCTCAGAGTTATCAATAGTAAAAGCTAATGGAAATATTATAACTCCCCTATTTCGTACAGTTTCAAGTTTCTCATCAAGAGATGGTTTTAACCACTCCATTGGTCCAACTTTTGATTGGTATGCTAAATGTACTTCGTGAAAATCCATTTTTTCTTCTTGTAACATTTTTTTAAGAATTTGAACATGTTTATTTACATGTTTTTCATAAACATCACCAGCATCAATTATCTTTTTAGGCAAACCATGGGCAGAAAAAATAATATCAAAATCTTCATAAGCATCCAAAGAGATTGTTTCTTTTATACTCTCAAGTATAGCTTTATTATAAGTTTTGTTTTCAAAAAAATGTTTTATCTCAACTAATACCGCGTTGCCATCATTATTATGATAACTCTCTTCAAAATCTTCAAGTGATGATTTTGTAGTAGTTGATGATTGTTGTGGATATAGAGGGATTAAGTAAATTTTATCAACATCTTCTTTATTTAATCGCTCAATAACTTCTTGAGCAAAAGGTGGTGTATACCTCATAACAAAATCAACTATAACATTTTCTCCAAGTCTCGTTTGAAGCTTTTGAACTAAGTTTTTTGTGTGGTCTACAATTGGTGATTTACCACCTAGCTGACGATATATCTCTTGAGAACTCTCAGTTCGATTAAAAACAATCAGCCCACCAATAATTTTTCTAAGTGCCGAGCTTTTCATAGTCAATATATTTTTATCTGCAAACATATTTTTTAAAAACATCTCAACTTCGTCGAGGTTATTTGGTCCACCCATGTTTAGTAGTATTACTGCTTCTTTTTTCAAATTATTAACCTTTATCACTTATCTCATGATCTATTTCAAACCTTAAAACATAAAAAATATCTTCTTTTCTATAACCAAAACATCTATACTCTTGAGTAACTCTAAATTTATAAATATCTATATTTGCATATAAACCTCTTCTAAACCAACCTTTTATTCTTGGTTTAGGCTTATTATATTGTTTATACTCTAAACCGATAGATTTCAAAATATTTTCCCAGCTCATCTTAGAAAATTCTAAAAAACCATCTAAATATTCTTTAGTTTGAGTACCATTTAATATATCAAATCCATAGCCAACTTCAAGTAGTGTAAAATCTAAGTTACTTTTTTTATATCTATTTAAACAAAATATTAAAGGATTTATTTTACTCCTTAAAAGAAGATAATTTAAAAAATCATGATTATTAATTATATTATACCTG
>WFPU01000129.1 GCA_015487435.1 Sulfurimonas sp. | reverse complement strand
ATTTTATATCTATGCAATGTTTTGATATCATTTTGATTGCGAAAAAGAATTTCATCATCAATTTTATGACGACGAACTTTAATCATATACTTAAATAATTCACCTTTTAATATTAGGTTTTCATCTCCAGCATCTTCATTAAAAACATATATCACAAAAGCATACCAATATATATAACTGCGATTATAAAAAATTCAATTATCAAAATTTTTTGACTAATTTTTTTATAGGCTAAAAAAGCATCTAAATTATCATTTTTAATAAATTTCATCCCTTTTGAACGCTTGACTTCCAAAATAATTAAAACAATTGAAAAAGCTATCATTATATTATTTGCAACTGTAAAATCTAAATGTTTTGCAGCCATCATAACAATACCTGTGAAAACAACAAAACCAATTATAGTAGCACCAATTGGGTTAAACAAGGTATTAAACTTTCTATATTTAAAAACATCATTTGCTCTTGTTATCTTATAAAAATTTACCATTATAATTAACAATACAGCTAATGCACTAAAGTTGTGTGTTACAATACTCATCTCATACATTTCATTCATAATGGAATTCTATCCAATAATTTTAAATGGAGTTAAAAAATGGCTGTTACAATTACACAAGCACTTGATTATATATATAAAAATACTAAACAAAATTCTCTTAAAATTTTACCAATAGAACAAGCTCTTTCATATATTTTAGCCGAAGATATTGTAGCTACACATAACTTACCACCGTATGATAACTCTGCTATGGATGGTTATGCAGTAAAATATTCAGACGGTGGCAAAAAAATTAAAGTTACGCATACCATTTTTGCTGGTGACAACTCTCATGAAATATTGACAAACGGTACTGGTATTAAAATCATGACTGGTGCAAAAATTCCTGAGGGTTGTGAACTAATTGTACCATCTGAAGATGTAAATCTAATAAGCTCAAATCAATCCAATTCAAGCCATGAAATTGAACTTCCTAAAAATCTAGATATGAATCGACACATTCGTCTTTGTGGTGAAGATATAAAAGATGGAGATATCTTACTTCGTAGTGGAGATAAACTTCAAGCTCATCAAATCACTCTTTTAGCTTCACAGGGTATAAGTCACATCAAAGTGTATAAAAAACCCCGTGTATCTATCTTTGCAAGTGGTAGTGAGCTTAAAATGCATTTTGAGAGTGTAGAAGATGACTACCAACTATACAATACAAATGCCCCAGCATTAAAAGCTAGATGTGAAGAGTTGGGAGCTAGTGTTGACTTTATAGGCACGGCTAAAGATTCACTAGAAAATCTTCAAGAACATCTACGAAGTGCTTTAGATAGTGATCTCATAATCACTACTGGTGGTGTTAGTGTTGGCGATGGTGATTACACAAAAGAGGTTTTTGGCGGCTTTGGAATGCATACTTATTTTGACAAAGTTGAGATAAAACCTGGAAAACCTACAACTTTTGGTCGTATAGATGATACTATTGTACTAAATTTACCAGGTAATCCACTAGCAGCATCTCTAAATTTTGAACTTTTTGGACAAAGTATATTGTTAGCTCTTAGTGGTGCAACTAAAAAATATTTGCATTATATAACAGCAAAAATGCAAAATGATTTTAAATTAAAATCTGGTCGAAGAACATTATTGCCTGGTTACTTTGATGGTACAACTTTTAAAGCATCCGATAAATCAGCTCCAGGGATGGTAACGCCCCTTGCAATCTCAAATTCATATATAATTATAAGTGAAGATACAAGTTTAATAAAATCTGGGGATGAGGTAAAAATATTGCCAATTAGATTTGAGTTTAATTCTAGTATAAAAGTAGATTTAGTAACAAATTAGATTCTGAATGACCGAAGTAATACCCTTGTGGTCCAAGTTCAGAATGACGAGCTTGATGCAATATTTCGTCATCCTGAACTTGATTCAGGATCTAACTAAACACTTGTAGGATTTATAAACTTCTTACCTTTTTTAATATCTTCCCAAAGCTCCACATCAGACCAATCTTCTTTAATTGTTTGACTAAATACAATAGCATCTAAATCTATTTTTCCCATCTGCTCGCTATATGCATCTGCTTCAAAACATTGTGCATATCCAGTATCTGTTTCGTGAACTATAATACTATTTAGTTTTACCTCTCTCTCACCATTTACAGTCTCTGTAAGTTTTAAAACTCTATCAATCATAACATATATAACACGAGAAAATTGTTCTGCTGATGGCGATACCGGTAGCTGAATCCATCTAGCAGAGTATTTTTTCATATCTTTTATATACTCAGGTTTATCTTGATCCCAAATAGTTACAGCATGATCAAAACAATCTATAAAAGCTTTCATATTTTGTTTCATCAAACCAAAATCATATACCATTTGAGCGTTATCTAAGAAGTTTGATTCAAAAAGTAACTCTATTTTGTAAGAGTG
>WFPU01000128.1 GCA_015487435.1 Sulfurimonas sp. | reverse complement strand
CCTATATTATTTTCAATGATATAGGTAACAATTGTTTTTACATCGCTTATATCAATTATATTTCTTTCAATATCATAAAGTTCAAATGATTCATCGCTTAAAATTTTATTATATAAAAACCCCATTAATTGTTTTTCATTATTTTTACCAACAACTTGTGAAAGCCTAATAATAAGGTGATCCCTTGCATTAGTAGAAATTAATTTTTCCATATCTAGTTTATGGTTGACATACTGATTATTTTCAAAATAGTTATCATACATGGAGCAAGTACTAAAGTATATAATTTTTTTAGATGGCTTATTTTGAATTGTTTTTCGTAATAAAGTTTTTTCCCTGTCAAATTCGCTTTGACGAGTCTCTTTTGAGTTTGAAACACCAGAAGCAAATATAAGTATATCATCACTGTTGGCATAATTACTAAATTCGTTAGCTAATATTCCATTACCAATTATCATAAGTATTTCTCCAAATACCAATCTATAGTCCGAATTATACCACTATCAAAGTTCTCACCAGCTTTCCAACCAAGTTCATTTTCCAGTTTTGTTGCATCTATAGCATAGCGTCTATCATGTCCTGCTCTATCTTCTACGAAAGTTATAAGCTCTTTATAGCTCTCTTTACCTATTTTTTGTTGTGGTGGAACTTTTTTATCAAGTATACTTGTAATGGCATCAACTATCCGGAGGTTTGTTCTTTCATTTCTTCCACCTATATTATAAACATTTGCCTCTTTACCTGTATGGTACACTATATCTATCCCTTTACAATGGTCAAGCACATAGAGCCAGTCTCTAATGTTTTTTCCATCTCCATATATTGGAATACTTTCACCAGCTAAACATTTTCTGATGATAGTAGGAATGAGTTTTTCATCATGTTGTTTTGGTCCATAGTTGTTTGAGCAGTTTGTTATGACAGTGTTGAGTCCATATGTCTCTTGATATGAACGCACTATCATATCACTACTTGCTTTAGATGCTGAGTATGGAGAGTTAGGAGCGTATGGTGTCTCTTCTGTGAAGAGGTCAGTTTCGTTTAAAGTACCATATACTTCATCAGTGCTTATGTGGTGAAATCTTGGCAAATAAGTTTTTTCAGCGTTTTCAGCCGAAGCTAAAGCATCGGTTCCGTATCTTGCTTTATAATGAAATGGTTTTTCCATCCAATATTTATAGGCTATATCTAAAAGAGTAAACGTACCATTGACATTGGTTTCTATAAAGATACCAGGATTTTTAATGGAGTTATCAACATGGCTCTCTGCTGCAAAGTGAATTACTCCTTGGATGTCATATTCATTAAATATAAACTCTACTAACTCTCTGTTGCAAATATCACCTTTGATAAATTTATATCTTGGATTTTCTTCTACTTCTGTGAGATTTTGCAAATTTCCTGCATAAGTTAGTAGGTCAAGATTTACGATGTTGTAATCTGCATACTTATCTATAAAGTATGGTACAAAGTTACTTCCTATAAAACCTGCACAGCCTGTTACCATTATAGTTTTATTATTGTTATCAAACATCTTTTACCAACTCTTGTAAATATTTACCATAGCCATTTTTACTTAGTGGTTTTGAAATTTCTAAAACTTTTGCTTTATCTATCCAACCATTATTATAAGCTATTTCTTCAAGACAAGCTATTTTATACCCTTGTCTATGCTCTATAGTTTGCACAAATTGCCCAACTTCAATAAGACTATTATGTGTCCCCGTATCAAGCCAAGCAAATCCGCGATCTAAAAGTTCAACTTTAAAATTCCCTCTTTTTAAATATTCTTCGTTAATTGAAGTAATCTCTAATTCACCTCTAGCAGATGGTTTTACATTTTTAGCTATATCTATTACTTCATTATCATAAAAATAAAGCCCCACAACTGCAAAATTCGATTTAGGTTTTTTTGGCTTTTCTTCTATACTTATCGCTTTTTTATTTTGATTAAATTCAACAACACCAAATCTTTCTGGATCTTTTACTTGGTATCCAAAAACTACAGCACCTTCTTTAAGACTGGCAACATTTTTAAGTAGTGGAGTAAAACCATGCCCGTAAAATATATTATCCCCCAATACTAAAGCCACATTATCGTTGCCTATAAACTCTTGTCCTAATATAAAAGCCTGTGCTAGTCCATCTGGAGATGGCTGTATTTTATACTTTAATTGTATTCCCCAGTCGCTTCCATCCCCCAAAAGATCTTCAAATTTACTTATGTCCTCTGGCGTAGAAATAATTAGTATTTCTTTAATACCTGCTAACATTAAAACTGATAAGGGGTAATATACCATCGGCATATCATAAATAGGTAACAGTTGCTTACTTATTGACTTCGTAATTGGATAGAGTCTTGTTCCACTTCCTCCTGCTAGGATTATACCTTTCATATTATCGATTCTCCATTTATATTTTTTTCCAATTATAGGGTACAATATTATTTGATTGACTATAAAGTTTTTCATCGATAAACCATCTTGCAGGAGCAATTACAATCTTATTGTCATTCTGATTTAACCAACCTCCCCACCAACTAAAACTACTATTTGCAATAATATTATGCTGACATAAGCTCATAAGATACATATCTTCATGTGGTACCCTTTTCTCTTTGCTATCAATATATATTGCATTTTCTATTTTTAAATTATTTTTAACCCATAATATATCATCTGAAAATATTATATACTTAATCTTCCTAAACTTAGTATTAATTAATTTCATAGCTCTTATATAATAGTCTAGATTGCAAGTCCCATGTATGCTATTAGTATTTACATCTGAAATATAGTCACCTCTTCTCACATGTAGTGATACAGTTACTTTTTCAGCTAAGATTTCTTGTTTTACTTTCTCTGTATATATGGATACACTATTCTTTATAGTAAAGTCTTCTAAAAGTTCATCTCTAATATCTAAAAAATACTTTTCATTTTGGAAATAACCTTCTAAAT
>WFPU01000127.1 GCA_015487435.1 Sulfurimonas sp. | reverse complement strand
CAACATCTCTAAGTAATGGTAAGTCATTTTTAATAGTATTAAAAACTATCTCAGCATCTACACCAAAGTACTCATGTATCAATAAGTTTCTAAAATCTTTTAAATCTCTCCAAGGCACTTCATTATATTTTGATATTGTTTCATCACTAAGATGAATAGTTGCTTCACCTATAATTTCGAACTCTCTTATTGTAGCACTATATACAAGTCTGCTTTGTGAAAATTGTTCTAAGCTTAAGTTATTGGTAAACTCGAAGATAGCATTTGTTGAATCTAAAATATCTTGCAAAAAAAGAAGTTCTTCCCTTTTAGACATACACTATCTCTTGAAGTATTTTCTCTTTTGCAATTGGCTTTAGTGAACTTTCTATTCCCAAATCTACATTAAGGTTAAAAGCACTTTCAAGCTCTCTTTTAAATGCAAAAAAAGTACCTAAACTTTTATTTTCATTTTTTAACTCTATTGCAATATCTATATCACTATCATCTTTAAAGTCTTCACGAGCATAACTTCCAAAAAGACCAATTTTTATTACACCATATTTTTTTAGATATTCATCTTTATGGTTGGATAAAAAATTTAATATAAAAGCTTTTGTCATCAAAAAACTCCAAAAATAAAATTATTATATTATAGCTGATTTTTCATACAACATTTTTTAAACTTTTTTGAACTACCACAAGGGCAACTCTCGTTTCTCCCAATTTTAGAGTTAAACAGTTCCCCGTTATCATATTTCCACATACCATCTACCTCAATAAAATTACTTTTTTCATGCAGTAAATGAATTACGCCATCTTCACGGTAGTATGCTTTAAACTCAACAGTATTATCTTTAGCTGAGATAACATCTAGTTTTAACCACTCTGTATTTAGATAGTGAGTTTTATCGTAAAAAGTTGTTTGCGTAGTAGTATTGTTTAGATAGTCTCCATCTTTATTTACAAAGGCTTCATACCTATTTCGCATCAGTTGTTCAGGTGTTAAAGCTTTTTTGTAAATAAAATTCATCTAAATTAAAGCCTCAAGAAAGAGCTTGTGTAATAAATTTAAGAGCTTGCTCTTTTGCCTCTGGTAATTTAGTTTTATCTTTACCACCAGCTTGTGCAAAGTCTGGACGACCACCGCCACCACCACCTAAAATAGGTGCAATTTTTTTAATCCAATCCCCTGCTTTAGCATTTGCATTTACAACACCACATGCTATAAGGACTTTATCACCCTTAACTTGAAAAAGCATAGCACAAAGCTTCTCATTTTGATTTTTCAGTTCATCAATTTTTTCTTTAATATCGCCAGATGGATACTCTTCTATTACAACCGCAACACCATTGATTTCATCTATTTTAATCTCTGTTTTTGAACTCTCTTGTGCATCTTTTAGCTCAGTTTTTAACTCTGCAATATTTGATTTAAGTCTTGAAATTCCTGCTAAAACATCAAGATTTTTAACTTCAGCTTCAACTCGTTTGATTAAGATTCTTTGTTCACAAAAATACTCATAAGCAGCATGACCAACAATAGCTTCAATACGGCGAACACCAGCAGATACACCGCTCTCTTTTGTAATTATAAACGAACCAATTTCTGAAGTGTTTTTAACATGAACCCCACCACATAGCTCTACTGAAACTTCATCAAAACTTACAACTCTTACATCATTGCCATATTTTTCGCCAAATTGAGCTTTAGCCCCACTATTTTTAGCAGATTTTATATCCATAACTTCAGTTTTTGCTTCAATAGCACGAGAAATTTCACGATTTACGCGTTGTTCTATCTCAACTAACTCAGAATGCTCTAGTGCTTTTGGATGTGAAAAATCAAAACGAAGTCTTGAAGCTTCGTTTAGTGAACCAGCCTGTGAGATATGCTCACCTAAAACATCAAATAAAATTGCATGAAGCAGGTGTGTTGCTGAGTGGTGCTTTATAATCTCACCACGTGAACTATCTACTTTTGCTTCAACTCTATCGCCAACTTTTAAAAATGAACTTACAACTATGCGTGAAAGATTTAATCCAAAAAACTTTTTAGTATCTTTAACTTTTGCAAAATTGACTAATGATCCTTCATCTCCAGTCTGTCCACCACTCTCAGCATAAAAAGGAGTCCTGTCTAAAAGTACCCAACCGCGTGTATCAGCACTTAAATATTCAACTGATTTAAATTCTGCATCCATTAATCCTAATATTTTTGCATCTACGCTTAGCTTTTCATAACCAACAAATTCATTCTCACCAAATTTCTCTAAAAATTCTTTAAAATCACCACTCTCTGTTGCATCTCCACTACCTTTCCAAGCAGCTTTTGCACGAGTTTTTTGCTCAGTCATTAGTTCGTTAAAAGTTACAGAATCTAGTTTTAGATTTTTCCCTTTTAGCATATCCTCTGTCAAATCAAGAGGGAAACCAAAAGTATCGTATAGTTTAAATGCAACCTCTCCACTAAAAATATCAGTTGTATTTTTTAACTCTTCATCAAAAAGAGCAATTCCAGATTCAATAGTTTTAAAAAATCTTGCTTCTTCTAGTTGAATTTGCTCTTTTACAGCAGTTGCTTTTGTTTTTAAATATCCGTATTCCTCTCCCATGATATTTATAACAGTATCTACTAGCTTAAACATAAATGCCTTGCGAAATCCAAGTAAATATCCATGACGAACTGCACGACGTAAAATACGACGAAGAACATAACCACGTCCCTCATTTGAGAAGTTTATACCTTGAGCAAGTAGAAAAAGAGAAGTCCTTATATGGTCTGCGATAACTCTGTAAGAGGTCCCACTATCATACTTGTATTCTTTGTTAATTAGCTCTTCAACTTTACGAATAATTGGCATAAATAGAGATGAATCATAATTTGAAAGATGACCCTCTTTGATAGCCACTACACGCTCTAGTCCCATTCCTGTATCTATAGATGGTTTTGGAAGGGGTGACATCTCTCCAGAAGCTTGACGTTCATACTGCATAAATACAAGGTTCCAAATTTCCAAAAATCTATCACCTTCACCACCTAAATAATCTTGTGGACCTGAAAAATGCTCACTTCCTTGATCATAAAAAATCTCAGAACATGGACCACATGCTCCAGTATCACCCATCGACCAAAAATTATCAGCATCGCCAAGTCTTTTTATTCGATCTAACGGTAGATGTTTTTGCCAAAGTTTTTCAGCTTCATCATCACTATCGTGAACTGTCACCCAAAGTTTCTCAACTGGAAGTTCAAGATTTTTAGTTAAAAATTCCCATGCAAAATCTATAGCTTCTTCTTTGAAGTAATCTCCAAAGCTAAAGTTACCAAGCATCTCAAAAAATGTATGATGCCTTGCCGTATGGCCAACATTTTCTAAATCATTATGTTTCCCACCAGCACGCAAACAAGTTTGACATGAGGTAGCACGAGGGTTTGTTGGTGCTGGAATTTCACCTGTAAAAATTGACTTAAAAGGAACCATCCCTGCGTTATTAAAAAGCAAAGTAGCATCCTCTGGCACTAATGGTGCTGATGGTACTCTTGCATGATTTTTTGATTCAAAAAACTTTAAAAATTCTTCTCTAATATTCATCTTGTAATACTCTTTTATAAAATTACGCGATTATATCTAAAAATGACGTTATTACTGTTTAAGGCTTCATTATTGCCAAAATTAGTTTTTATATTTTATATTACTTTAGTTAAAATGATGTATAATTTATTAAAGCAACGATGATTAAAGGATCTAAAATGACTGTTTCAAGTACAACAACGTTAATTAACAACAATGCAAACTTAAGTTTAAATCTGGCAAAATTATCTGCAGGTCAAAGAATTAATAGTGCGGCTGATGATGCATCAGGTATGACAATCGCAGATGGAATGTCTGCTCAAGTTCGAGGACTAGGTCAAGCTATACAAAACTCAAACAATGCTGTAGGTATGGTGCAAATAGCTGATGGTGCTATGCAAGAGTACTCAAATATACTAACTGATGTAAGAGATTTGACACTAAAAGCATCAAGCCCGATTATGAATAGCAGTAACAAAGCTATTATACAAAATGAGATAGATGGACTACTCTCCTCAGCAAACAACATCATAAATACAACTTCTTATAATGGTATAAACTTGCTAAGTGGAAATAATGACTTTTCTTTTCAAACTGGAGCTAATGCTGGAGAAAACATCAATATAAATTTTGGAGATGCATCTTCAATATTACCAGATGTAGATATCTCTAACTCTGCTAGCATAGAGGAAAGCTTGAAAAATATTGATAGTGCCCTAGAATCTGCTGGAACCATTATGACAAACTTAGGAGCAGGACAAAATGCCCTAGAGTCTAATGTAAGAAATATCACTGTATCTCGAATCAATAACGCTGCAGCAGAATCTCAAATTAGAGATTTAGATTTTGCTGAAGAGAGTGCAAATTTTAATAAAAATAAGATTTTAGAGCAAACCGGCATATTTGCTTTAACGCAAAAAAATGCTGTTCAAGCTAATGTTTTAAGATTGTTTCAATAAAAAAGATAGAACTATTCTAAATAGTTTAGTTCGTCTTTTATTTTTACATCTTTATACACTTGCTTAAAAATTTCACTAGCAATTCCACTACCATATTTTAAAAAAATTTTATTTTCATCTAAAATTGGAGTACTCCCTACTCCACAAGATGGACTTTTAGATTTTAATACTATCTCTTTAACATCTGGAAATTTGGCTATAAAAGAGTTTATTTCATCTTTAAGTTTTTGCGTAACATCTTCATTTGTTTCATCAGTTATTACTCTATTTTTACCATCAATTTGTACAATTGATATCCTCTGTCTCGGAGTCCCAAAAAGTGGAGCTTCTGGACAAAATGGGATAATTTCATAATTTTTGTATTTTTGCAAAATAGAATTATCAACTTTTGCTTTACCATCATAACGACAATTCTCACCCAACAAACAAGCTGATATTATGACTTTTTTAATCATTTTAGATCCTATATAAATAATCACTGCCATTAAGTTAAGGATTAACTAGATTCCGTGTCAAGCACGGAATGACGGAGTATGTGAGTTTTTGTCATTCTGAACTTGCACCCCAAGGGTATTTCCTTTGGGCATTCAGAATCTAAACAGTTATCCTTAACTTTAATGGTAACAACATAAAGAATTAGAAGATTATGACCATATTACAATGTTAAAAGGATACTAAAATGGATATACCATTTTCTCAAAGAGAAGTTAGTCTTTTTAACAAATAACTACAGACTTTATTTCGGTAAATTCCTCTATAGCAAACTTAGGACCCTCACGCCCTACTCCACTAAGTTTCACCCCACCATAAGGCTGAATATCAAAACGCAAAGTTGGCATATCATTTATAACTATCCCTCCAGCATCTAACTCTGAGATTGCACGTTGAGCCAATTTTAAATCATTTGTAAAAACAGAAAATTGAAGTCCGTAAGGTGAATTATTCATACGAGGAAGTGCATCATCAAAATTTTCAACCTTTACAAGTGAAACTATAGGAGCAAAAACTTCCTCACAAACTATAGCCATATCATCACGCACATCTGCCATTACACAAGGGTAGAATATTCTACCATCAATTTTTGGCTTTAGTAAAGCACGTGCGCCCTCATCTATTGCACTTTGTACCCAACTCATAGCACGTTCACATGCCTCTGCATCTATAAGTGGTCCCATAAATGTATCATCATCATAAGGTGAGCCAACCACTAATTTTTCAGACTCATTTGCCATCTTGGTAGCAAATTCATCATAAACTTTAGCATCTACATATATGCGCTGAAGAGAGATACAAACTTGACCTGAATTTACAAAAGCACCAAGTGCACAACGAGTAGCCGCTAAATCTAAATCTGCACTATCTGAAATATATGTAGCAGCATTCCCACCAAGCTCTAATCCTACTTTTTTAATCCCAGCATTTTTAGAGATAATATTTCCAACAGGCACACTCCCCGTAAAACTTATCACACGAGGTATGTTTGATGTTATTAGGGTATTTCCAACCTCAGCATCTCCATAAACTACACTCAAAGCATCTTTTACTGCATACTCACTCTCTATAAAAATCTTAGCAAATTTATAAGCAGTTAATGGTGCTTCTGGTGTTGGCTTTAGAACAACTGTGTTTCCAGCAACTAAAGCAGGAGCAAGCTTATGTGCTACAAGATTTAGAGGGAAATTAAAAGGTGTAATTGCCACAACTACACCAACTGGTTCACGAGTAAAATATGCCATCGTTTTTTTACCACTAGGCATTGCATCTGTATTAATAGTCTCGCCATGCATAGTGCGCATAGTCTCAGCACTCAGAGTTACAGTCTCAATACAACGCTCAACTTCAACTCTAGCAAAAGTGATAGGCTTACCAACTTCATCGGTAATTATTTGTGCCATATCCTCTTTTTGCTCACGAAGTTTTGAAGCAACATCAAGTAACCAATTACATCTTTGCGAGAGTGTAGATTTTTTAGCATCAACACATGCTTTTTTTGCGATTTGTAGTGCCTTTAAAGCATCATGTTCGCTGCAAATTGGTGCTGTAGATACTATTTCACCACTATAGGGACTTATTCTATCACTTATAAGCTCTTTAGACACTTCATCTGAGCCAAAAAATATTTTTGCACTTTTCATTTAATCTCCTTCACTAAAGCGTATTGATTTTTATTAGGAAATTATACCATTTTCATTGTATACTTTTATTTGGCTTCTTGCGTAACCAAAAAACTAAGCATATTTTATATAACATACCTTCTCTTTTGAACTAAATAGTGATATTTTCTATGTGCCAAATCTTTTGTGATGTAACAATAATTGCATCATATTCATAGACACAATCAACACCATTTTTTTTC
Organism: Sulfurimonas sp.; assembly: GCA_015487435.1. GTDB lineage: Bacteria > Campylobacterota > Campylobacteria > Campylobacterales > Sulfurimonadaceae > Sulfurimonas. The sequence goes on along the minus strand of WFPU01000127.1, from coordinate 3,667 downwards.
ATATAGATATCGCCAGTTTTTATAAGTTTTGAGACTTTGGATTTTGTTATGTTTTGAATAGCTTTTTCATAATCATCACCGCTTTTTACCTCAACAAAGTGTAGCACTTCATCTTTAGTAGCGATGATATCTATCTCTCCAAAACGGGAATAGAAGTTTTGCTCTAATATTGTAAAACCATTATCATAAAGAAACTCACAAGCTTTTGTCTCTGCAAGATTTCCTTTTTGACGGCTCATATTAATACTAAATTACTCTAAACTATACAATCCTAATCATTACTGGTTTAGAATTTACAAAATCTAGTTTTTCTAACTCACAAATCATGTTTTGAATATCACTCTCTTTTGCTATATGGGTAGAGATTAAAAGGTTTGCTGATATCTTAGAAGTCGATTTTTGTAACATTGTCTCAACAGAGATATTATGAACCTCAAATATTTTAGTGATTTTAGCAAGTACTCCTGCTTTATCACTTACAGCTATACGAAGATAATATTTTGATTCTATGTTACCTGATGGTTTTAGAGTAAGTTTACCCTCCATAGGTTTATCAAAACCTAACATTGGTGTAGATTTCCCGCTCCTAGCAATATCAATGATGTTTGCTACAACAGCACTAGCAGTAGCATCGCCACCAGCACCAGCACCATAATAAAGTGTCTCTCCAACTTTATCACCAACTACAGATACACCATTCATCACACCATCAATTTTTGCTATCATCTCATCTTGACTAATCATACAAGCATGCACGCGAAGCTCAACTTCATTACCATCTTTTTTCGCAATTGTTAGTAATTTTATAGCATACCCAAACTCTTTAGCAAAAGCTACATCTTCACTACTTACATTTTGGATTCCCTCAATTAATATATCTTCAGGCTTAGCATCAATTCCATAAGCGATAGATGCTAAAATAAGTAGTTTATGAGCAGCGTCAAATCCACCAACATCAAAAGTTGGATCAGCTTCTGCATAACCTAAATCTTGAGCTTCTTGAAGTATAGCATCATATGCAACTCCCTCATTCGCCATCTTAGTCATCATATAGTTACAAGTACCATTCATAATACCAACCATTGATTCTATATGGTTTGCGGACAATCCATCACGAAGAGCAGTAATAATAGGAATACCTCCAGCAACAGCTGCTTCGTATTCAAAAGCGATTGTACCAGCTATATCTTGTAATTCATAACGATGATACGCTAAAAGTGCTTTGTTCGCAGTAACAACTGCTTTTGCTGATTTTAAAGCTTTTTTAACAACTTCAAACGGCTCTTCTATCCCACCCATAAGTTCAACAACTATGTCAATTTCACTATCGTTTAAAACATCATCAACATTATCTGTAATAATTATGTCTAAACCTCTATCTTTGTTTAGATTTTTTACAACACCAGATTTAACTACTATATCTTGACCAGCACGAGCGCTTATTACATCAGCATTATCTTTTAATATTTGAGCTACACTTGTTCCAACAGTCCCAACACCGATTATTCCAACTTTTATCATTATTTTTTTTCCTCTTGAAACTGTTTTAAAAACTCTTTTATATTTCTTGCTGCTTGACGGATACGATTATCATTTTCTATAAGTGCTATACGAACATATCCCTCACCATAAGCACCAAAACCAATACCAGGAGCTACAGCAACTTCAGCCTCAACTAAAAGTCTTTTTGAAAATTCTAACGAACCTAAATGTGCTGCACACTCTGGAATTTTTGCCCATGAAAACATAGTAGCTTCATTTTTTTCTATGTGCCAACCAGCGCGACCAAATGCTTCTATAAGAACTTCTTGACGGTGATTATATTTTTCTGTAATATCTACAACACATTGCTGATCCCCATTTAGTGCTACAGTAGCTGCTACTTGAATAGGTGTAAACATTCCATAATCCAACCAAGATTTGATTTTTTGCAACGCACCGATTAATCTTTTATTACCAACAAAAAAACCAACACGCCATCCAGCCATATTGTAAGATTTTGAAAGTGTAAATGACTCAACTGCCACATCTTTAGCACCCTCAACTTCCATAATTGATGGTGTTTTATAACCATCAAAAGTAATATCACCATAAGCAATATCTGAGATGATATAAAATCTTTTCTCTCTAGCCATCGCAACTAAACGAACATAAAACTCTGGAGTTACTGTTGCAGTTGTAGGGTTATGAGGAAAATTCACTAAAACATATTTTGGTTTAGGAGAGGACTCTTTAAACACTCTCTCTAAGCTTTCAAAAAAGTGATCTTCATCTATACGATACTTTTCATCAAATTCAATTCCAAATTTTAAAACATTTCCACCTGCTAAAATGAAAGAAAATTCATGAATAGGGTAAGTTGGATCAGGAACGACAGCTACATCTCCTGGATTTGTAATAGCATAAGTAAGATGAGCATAACCCTCTTTTGAACCCATAGTTGCTACACATTCAGTCTCAGGGTCAAGCACACAATCATATCTACGTTCATACCAATCAGCTATAGCTTTTAAAAGTTTAGGGATACCTTTTGATGTTGAGTAACCATGAGTTTTGGTTTTTTTGGCTGATTCTACTAATTTTTCGCGGATATGCTCTGGCGTATCTCCATCTGGATTACCCATAGAAAAATCTATAACGTCTTTACCTGCACGACGCTCTTGCATCTTAATGTCATTTACTTCTGCAAATACATATTTTGGAAGTCTTTCAACTCTATTAAACTTTATCTCATCAAACAAGAAGGTTTCCTTTATAGTGAAAACTGTTTTAAGGTGCATATTTTAAGTTATGCAATATAGTCCGAAAAACAAGAAGTTTCCTCTGCTTAAATTATTAATGCAATTTTAGCTAAATAAATTAAATATTAGATTATCTCGAGCCAATCGGTGTTAAAAGTAGTACATCTTTAATATTTTTAAGTGTATAGATATCAGATATTTTTATATATTTTGCACTCTGAGGAATCTCTAAAAGCATTTTTGTACGCCTTGAATCCTCTTTTACAACTTTTAAAAGATGTAAAGAGCTATCAAAATAGGTGATGTATGGATACCAACTATTTCTTCTTGAACTTGAAATTCTAAGTTGTTTTATCATTGAAACATCAAGCCAATACGCATATAATGAACGTTGAAGCTCCACTTCAAATCCATCTTGCAATGCTTCTACATTTAAATAAGCATCACGCATATCTATACTAAATGTCCACTCTTTTAAATTAATTCTAGTAATATCTACGATGGTTGAACCACTACTACTCAATTCATTTTGAAGTACCTGTGGATCTATTACATATTCTGCTTTTAGAGTTATAGACCATGTAAAACCTGTTTCATCTAATTTTGATTCTTTTGTTATATATCTGTAGTAACCCATATTTCTCAAAGTGTCACCCATTATTTTTACAAAGAACAGAGGGTTATCACTTGTATGGAAATTAAGTCTAAGCTCACTTGGTTTATCAAAATAAAGCTCTAAAAGACCATCATCTTTTAATTTTCCTATAACTTTTAATGCATCAACTCTATCATTTAAAATATATAAAGGTTCATCAAATAGTATTGTATTAATATATGATTTATTATCTATATAAACTTGTTTTGGTAAAAGAGATTTAATCTTTAAATCTAACATCTCACGATTAGATTCTGTATCTACCTCTTGT
>WFPU01000126.1 GCA_015487435.1 Sulfurimonas sp. | reverse complement strand
GTTATATATATAGTGCATTTAATGGTGAATTTAAAGATATAGATGAAAGCTTAAAAGATAATGTCTCTTATATTAATTTAGTTGATATGATGACCTTTGATAGAGTTGACTTTGAGAAAAAAATTTCCTTAAATATTAAAAAAAAATTTAAGATAGAAAGCAAATGGAATATTGTAAAAATATCTGAGTTGTGCGAGGTAGGTAGAGGGAGAGTTATAAATAAAAAAGAAATAGAAGATAATATAGGTAGTTACCCAGTATACTCTTCCCAAACATCAAACAATGGTATATTTGGTTATTTGAATTCTTATGATTTTGATGGCGAATATGTAACTTGGACTACTGATGGTATATATGCGGGAACATGTTTTTATAGAAACACTAAATTTAATTGTACTAATGTCTGTGGGACACTAAAAGCAAAGGGTATTGTACTTAAAATGGAATTTTTACCATTAATTTTAAATCTAATAACTCCTTATTATGTAGTGAAAGTAGCTAATCCAAAACTAATGAACAATGTTATGGCTGATATAAAAATACCACTGCCTCCAAAAAAAATTCAAGAAAAAATTGTAGAAGAAATTAAATTATTAGAAGAGCAAGAACAAAAAACTTTTAATGAAATAGATAGTCTGAGAAAAGAAATTACTAAAGTTATTGATAATTCTTCTGGAAAATTGACAAAACTTGAAGAGATAACCACAAAAATAGGAAGCGGAGTAACGCCAAGAGGTGGAGAAGGTTCATATCAAGTAAGTGGCATTAGTTTAATTAGAAGTCAAAATGTACATGATAATATTTTTACTGATAAAGGATTAGCTTTTATAGATGAAAAACAAGCAAAAAAATTAAATAATGTAACAGTAAAAAAAGACGATATTTTATTTAATATAACGGGAGCTTCGATAGCTAGATGTTGTATAGTTGACGATAAATATTTACCTGCAAGAGTTAATCAACATGTATCGATAATTCGTACAAATGAAAAAGCACTTTCAAAATATCTACAAATGATTATAATGAGTTCTCAATATAAAAATAAATTATTAGAGATTGGTGAGGATGGAACTTCAAGGGAGGCAATTACAAAATTGCAATTGGAAGAATTTAAAGTGCCAGTACCATCAATTGAAGAACAAAAAGATATAGTAAATAACATAAAAATTATAGAAAAAAAGATACAAACAAAAGAACAAGAATTATCTAATATCCCTCAGCAAAAAGAAAATATACTATATAAGTATTTAAAATGATACTAAGTATAGAAAGTTCATGTGATGATAGTGCGATAGCAATTACTGATATTAAAACAAAAAAACTTCTTTTTCATAAAAAAATATCTCAAGAGTTAGAACACTCAGTTTATGGCGGGGTTGTTCCAGAGTTAGCTGCAAGGCTTCACGCTGAGGCACTTCCTAAAATTTTAGAAGAGTGTAGACCATATTTTAAAGATTTAAAGGCAGTTGCAGTAACTTCTACCCCTGGTCTAGCTGTAACATTAGTAGAAGGTGTAACGATGGCGAAAGCTATCTCTATTGTTCTTGATATCCCTCTAATTGGTGTAAATCATCTTATTGGACATATATATTCTTTATTTATAGAAAAAGATACTGTATTTCCTCTTAGTGTACTTTTAGTGTCAGGTGGACATACTCAGGTTATGGAAGTAAAATCTTTGGAAGAGATTGAAACAGTAGCTACAAGTATGGATGATAGTTTTGGTGAGAGTTTTGACAAGGTTGCTAAGATGATGGGGCTTGGTTATCCAGGTGGTCCACTAATTGAAGAGTTAGCAAAAGATGGAGATAGAAAAAAACATAACTTTACAATACCGCTTTCACAAAGTCCCCTTATCGCTTTTAGTTACTCTGGGCTTAAAAATGCTGTTAGATTAGCAATTGAAAAAGCTGATAAAGAGGATTATAAAGATATAGCTGCATCGTTTGAGTATATTGCAACTGCACACTTAACTCAAAAACTAAAAAAATACTTCAAAACAACTAAACCAAAAACTTTCGCGATAGTTGGTGGGGCAAGTGCCAACCTCTATCTGCGTTCACAAATAGAGGAGCTTTTGAAACCTTATAATAGTGAATTATTATTAAGTGAATTAAAATATTGCTCAGACAATGCTGCGATGATAGGTCGTGTTGCTATTGAGATGTATGAAAAGAAGATGTTTAGTAACTTAGATACTCTAATAAGCTCTCCTAAAAGCTCTCTCTAATCTTAAGTAAATCTTAGCTAAAAAGCAAGCAGTTCTAAATAAGACTATTTTTATCCGATTTAGATTATAATTCTCTCAACAAACATAAAACAATGTTAAAATTAAAAAATTAAGGAGCCAAAATGGCAACTGTAACTTTCAAAAATGATATCGTATGTAACTTAGCAGGTAACGAAATAAATGTAGGTGATGTAGCACCAGTAACAACAGTAGTAAACTGTGATCCAATGCTTCAAGATGAGCAAATTGGTGGAGAGGGTAAAGTTCAATTAGTAGTAGCAGTACCATCTTTAGATACAGGTGTATGTGACGCTGAAACTAGAAGATTTAACACTGAAGCAGCAGCTTTAGAAGGTGTTGAAGTTATCACTGTTTCTATGGATTTACCATTTGCATCTGCTAGATGGTGTGGTGCAGCTGGAATTGAAAACTTAAAAGTATGTTCTGACTTTAGAAACAAAGATTTTGCTAACGCTTATGGTGTTCTTTTAGCTGATGGTCCTTTAGCTGGTATCACTGCAAGAGTTATATTTGTAATTGGCAAAGATGGAAAAGTAACTTATAAACAAGTTGTTCCAGAAATTACTACTGAACCAAATTATGAAGAAGCTATCGCAGCAGCAAAAGCAGCTTTATAAGCCAAATATATTAACTATTAAAATTAACTATTAACTACAAAATCTTAGCCTCCTTTTAAGATTTTAATAATTTAGGGCATCCCCCCTAAATTATACACTTAAGAAAACTTCCCTTACCAATCTGATATAATTACTAAAAATAATTTTAATTGGAGAAAAACATGACTACAAACTATTCTTTTACAAAAAAACTATTAACTACATTAGCGTGTGGATTAATGCTTAACTCAACCGCTAATGCAGATATAGCAAGAGCAGAGATGGGTATTGGTACTTGGGTACAAACACCAACAGGGACTATATCCTATGCTGATGGTACAGTGACAGGTTTAGATACTTCAGATGAGAATACTCAAATGCAATTATATGCATGGTTATTTATAAAACATCCTGTTCCAGCTCTACCAAATTTAAGATTAGAATATGTAGAGACACTAAATGAGGGTACAGCTACTGGTACATTTGGGAATTATACATTTCCAACATCTTCAACAACAGAATTAAGCATGTCACAAATTGATTTAATTCCATATTATAATATTTTAGATAATACTGGTTGGATTACACTTGATTTAGGTTTAGACATTAAAATAATAGATATCTCTTATGATGCTAGTGGTACTGATTTAATTGCAGTGCTTCCTACTGATATCTCTTTAGTGCTAATTCCATTAGGGTATGTAAGAACAAGAGTTCAAATACCAAGTACAAACTTTGGCGTGGAGGCTGATCTTAAATATATCTCATATTCAACAGCTACAGCATACGATGCTAGAATAAAAGTTGATTATACACTTGATATTACACCAGTATTTCAACCAGCATTAGAGGTAGGTTACAGGGTGCAAAAATTTGAAATTGATGAAGATGAATTAACTATAGATACTGACTACAGTGGTGTTTATTTAGGTATGATGCTGCGTTTTTAAAGGGATTTTTTGTTACACTTATATCATAAAACTCAAATATCAGACCATGTTAAAGAAATCATTAACACTTTTGATTTTTGTGAAAGTGTGGATATCTCAAATGTAAATAATATAAAATATGATGACATCTATATTGTAGAGATAGATAAATCTCAAAAAGAACTTTTACTGCATATAAGAAAACTTTTAATAGATAAAAAAAATAGTTTAATATATTTTTTCATAAATGATTCCCATAGTTTGATGCTTTTTCAGCTTGCATCACTTCTTAATGTAAAAAGCATAATTACTGCAAAAAATGATATCTCTAAAACTATATTAAATATAAAAAAAGATTTTTCAGATTTTGAGAGCTTAAAACGAAATAAAAGTATTTTACATACGCTAGAAAATGAGATATATTTTTTACTATACAAAGATAAAAAACTAAAATTTGTAAGTCAAAAAATATATAAAGATTTTGAATTTAAAAACCTTTTAGAGATAGAATCTGAAATAGGTTTAATGTTTAATTTGCAAGATAACTCTATATTTACACTAAATCAACAGCAATATAAAACTACACATAAAAAGATAGATTCAACTGGTGAAAATTTTATTTATTTCGAAAAAATTTCACAAAATACAGGTAACGATATATTAAATATAGATTTTATAAAAAACCGAATATATTTTATTGAAACTTTAAAAGAAAAAATACTCCAAGATGGTATTTCTAAACCAAAACTTGGGATAATTACTATCCATG
>WFPU01000125.1 GCA_015487435.1 Sulfurimonas sp. | reverse complement strand
TTAAAACGCAAGTTCATCACAAAAAACAGTTCTATTGAAGAAATAATAAGGCTTAGATGCAATTTTGATAAAAATACGTAGGCAAGTATATTGTTTGTTAAAATTATGTAAAAAATTTTTATATAATAAAATATGATTGTATCTTGTGGGCAAGATGTATGTGAGAAGAATACATAAAAAAGTAAAAAACAAGACCTATACCACTGTGTATCTGGCTGAAAGCTATCGAGAAGATGGTAAAGTCAAACATAGGCACATTGCTAATATCTCTAAATGGCCGGATGAACTTATTGAAAATTTAGAAAAAGCTTTAAAGGGTGAAAAAATTACCAATATTGAAGATCTGAATTTATCACAAGGAAAATCCTTTGGAGCAATAAAGGTAATAAGCGAAATAGCCAAAAGATTAGGAATAACAAAAGCCTTAGGTAATTCCAGAGAGGCAAAATTAGCCCTATTTCAAATAGCCGGACGAATAATAACACAAGGCTCAAGATACTATCTGGCAAATGAATGGAGCAAGTTAGAAGCCATAGAAAAAGTTTTTAGACTTAATAGATTTACACATAACGATTTATATGAAAATTTAAGATGGCTGAGTTTAAATCAGGAAAAAATAGAAAATAAGATATTTAAACATCGGTTTAACAATCAGAAAATAAGTAGCATATATCTTTACGATGTTACTTCTTCCTATCTGGAAGGCGATAAGAATGAAATGGCAGAATATGGATATAACAGGGATAAAAAAATAGGCAAAAAACAGATAGTAATTGGCTTACTTACAGATGATTTAGGGTATCCTCTTTCCGTAGAAGTATTTAAAGGCAATACATCAGACACCACGACGGTAAGTAATCAATTAAGTAAATTAAAACAACGCTTTGGTGTTGAAAATGTAGTTTTTGTTGGAGATAAAGGAATGGTGAAAAGTATACAAATAGAAGAAATAACATCAGAGGAATATAATTGGCATTATTTAACAACTATAACAAAGGAGCAAATAAAAACCCTAATCAAAAAAAATATCCTTCAACTGGATTTATTTGCCGAAAAAATATGTGAAGTAGAAACAGAAGATAATATCCGTTACATATTAAGAAGAAATCCGATGCGAGCAGAGGATATACAGAAAAACAGGGATGACAAAATAGCGAAAATAAAAGATTTGGTAACAGAACAAAACAGGTATTTAAAAGAACATAAAAAAGCCAAGGAAGATGTTGCTTTACGAAAAATAGAAAAGAAAATAGCCCGGTTGAAATTAAAACAAATACTACAAATCAATATCGAGAACCGTGTATTAAGTTTATCTATTGACGAACAAGCCAAAGCCAAAGCAGCAGAATTAGATGGATGTTATGTAGTAAAAACCGATGTGCCGGCAAAAGAACTTGATGCCCAAACGGCACATGACAGATACAAAGACCTATCAAAGGTTGAATTTGCCTTTCGTACGATGAAAACCACCTTAGAAGACATAAGGCCAATTTATGTAAGGAAGGAAGAAACAACGAGAGGTCATGTTTTTGTAGTCATGTTGGCCTATATGATAATAAAATATATAAGCGAAGCATTAGAAGAACATAATTTTACCGGAAAATATATTATTGAAAGTTTAGATAAAATAAATTACGTACAATATGAATACGAAGGAAAAATAATTAACAAAATTCCTGCAAAATTTTCCACCGACCAACAATTAATTTTAGAAGCTCTAAAAATAAAGCTTAAATAATTGTAGGGAAGAATTTTTTGCAACAAAAAGGCATGTATTTTCTTGACAATAAGATAAATACAGCCCATTTTCAACTATTATTCTGGTGAACTTCCGTTAAAAATCCAAAATATGATACTGTCCCCCAAAGTGTGTAAAGTGCCGTTTCATTATCTTTACAAAGTTTAAACAAAAAATATGAAACCATTACACTTTACACCAGAATAAATTAAGCAAATTTTAGCAGAAATAGCAAAAGAAGAAAATGGTTATAACAAGGTCTTACAAATAAGTTTAGAAGCGATGATGCAAGCCGTGCGGCAATTGCATAATGAACAAAAATCTGATGTAAGTAATGGTTATCCTTGGCGTAAGGTATTTGGTAGAGGACAACAATTGGAATTACAAGTTCCCCGCAGTTGTTACCACCGGTTTTATCCTGTATTATTAGCAGTAATAAAAAACCAAAAAACAGGAGATAAGAAAAC
>WFPU01000124.1 GCA_015487435.1 Sulfurimonas sp. | reverse complement strand
GGGATAGTTAGTATCGTTTGAACGAGTTTTATAAGTTGCACTAAAAATGACAGCAATACTATGTTGCGACATAGCCTTAGCAAGTGTATCTCTACGCTTTTTATATTCTTTTTCTTTAATTAATGACATTGTTTATCTATCCAAAGTAGACTATCGTTTAAAATCTCAATAAGAGCAATATTAAAAGCTTCTACACCACCCTGAGCATTAAGAGTGTTTACTTTAATTTTTGATTTGAAAACATTAGTAGCTATTACATGTGAAGTTTTTGAGTCTAGAAGTGTTAAATCAATTGTTACTTTAACATATGAAGAGGATAAATCATTTTCATAATACTGCATAAAATCTTCCACTTTACTCTCAAGCAACCACGATGTTTTTGTTCTAGATTTTGAACCAATTACTGCGTTAAAAAGATTTGATTCTCTTAACATTTTAAATAGTTCATTAGATACTATACGATTTGGAGTATTAGCCCATAAAGATTCAGAATATGGATATATTTTGTTATCATCTTCAACATAGTACATTTTATTAGACATCAGTATACTAGAGCTAAACGATTGTAAAACTTTTAAACTTTTTTTTGAGCATTTAGAATCTTTAACTTTTTGAATATCAATTTCACTATCTATTTTATATTTTGTAGCTATAGGTACTTTAGTAGCACAACCAAAAAACATAAACACAAAAAATATTGGTAATATAAATTTCATAAATTACTCTCCTGGTCCATTTTTAATCTCTTCTTGCTTAAACAGTATATCACCTGGACTTCTTTCGTATTGCTCAAGAATATTATCTGTTTTAATCATCAATTGCTGTAAATCTAAAACTGCATTGTTTATAGTTGGAATTAGATCACTTGTTATATCTTTTAAATTAAATTCACCACTTGCTAATGATTCCCTAAATACATCCATTGTTTCTTTTATTCCAATATAACTACCCATAATAGAACCAAAAGAATCTGATATTTTATTTTCCCATGCTACACTATTATCAATAAAATGTTCTATTTTTGGCATCATTTTATTTAGTTTATCACTACTTTCATCTAAATTTTTAGCACTCGCTTGTAGATGTTTAATGGTTTTTTCATCAAGAAGTTTTTCTATTCTTTGCATAAAAGTAGCAGAACGTTTTAAAAGTAACTTTATCTGTTGTTGATTCTCTTCATTTAAAAGTTGTTGTGTACCACTTAATGTTTTAGATAGATTTGTAGATAGATCTCCAAATGATTTTTCAATTGTTTCATAAAATGATGGTATTGTTTTTATAACTGGGTATTTATCACCATTAGATTTTTTTAAAAGTGGTGCATCGTTATCACCCATCTCTAAGTTGATATAACTAAGTCCTGTAATCCCCTGAGCTGTAAGTTTTGCTCTTGTAGATATCTTGATTGGTGTTGTTTTTAACACTGATATATGGACTTCAACTTGTTGTGTATTATCTTGATGAATGTTTAAATTTGTCACTTTACCAACAGTAACCCCTCTATATTTTACAGGGGCCTCTAAATTTAATCCTAAAACTGATTCATCAAAATATATTACATATGTTTTAACCTCTTTTTCATCTGCTGGTTGAAGTAACCAGTATGAAAAGACAATAATCATAAACATACCAGCTAAAACAAAAAAACCAACTAATGTATAATTTACTTTATTATTCATCTACAAATTCGCCTTAAAAAATGTTTGTATAAATTCACTTTTATCATTTTTAATATTTTCTAAATTACCCTCATAGATAATTTTTTTATTATCAATTACAGCTATACGGTCTAAGGTATCATAAATAGAGCGTAAATCATGTGATACCATCACAATACTAAGACCCAAAAGTTCGCGCAATTTTAATATTAAACTATCAAATTCTCTTGCTGAAATTGGATCTAGTCCACTTGTTGGTTCATCTAAAAACAACAACTTTGGATCAAGGGCTAATGCCCGAGCTAAAGCTGCTTTTTTCTTCATTCCACCACTTATTTGGGATGGAAACAATAGAGCATCTGCCTGTTTTAATCCAACTAAATTAATTTTAAATGCAACAATCTCATCTATCATCTTTTGTGATAAATCGCTAAACTCAACAAGTCCAAGTGCAATATTATCAGCTAAACTAAGTGAAGAAAAAAGGGCACCTGCTTGAAATAAAACACCCCATTGTCTCCTTAGAGCTTGTGCATCATTTTCACTGATACTACTTAAATTATACCCTAAAATATCTATATTTCCACCTTGATAGTGTTGCAGCATTACCATCTCTTTTAACAGAGTGGTTTTACCACAACCACTAGGACCGAGCAACCCATAAATTTCCCCTTTTTTAACATCAAGATTTAACCCATTATGAACTACTCTATCATCAAAAATAGTTTTTATATCTCGAACTTTAATAATACTCTTATCTGTTATATTGCTCATTAAATCCCCAAGTTTGTAAATGCAATTGAAAACAAAGCATCACATACAATTACAGCAAAGATCGCTTCAACAACACTTCTAGTTGTATTAAACCCAATACTCTGAGTATCATTTTTAACAACTAATCCACGATAAATTCCAATAGTAGCAATTAAAAATGCAAAAAATGGACCTTTAAATATCCCTATGTAAAAGTGCTTAATATCTACAACTTCAACAAAACGACTTAAAAACATCTCCATTGTAATACCAAGATCTATATTTGCTACTATCATACCAGCAAAAACTCCCATTATATCTGCTATAAATATCAATATTGGCATAGTAATCATAAGTGCTAATATTTTTGGAATCACTAAAAAAAGATAAGGATCAAAGCCCATAGTACGCATAGCGTCCAACTCTTCTGTAATTTTCATAGCTCCAATTTGTGCTGTAAAAGCAGAACCGCTCCGTCCAGCTATTACAATAGCTGTAAGTACTGGAGCTAACTCTCTTAGCATTGAAATACCAATCATATCTACTATAAATATATTTGCGCCATAAATTTTTAGCTGATAAGCTGATTGATAAGCTACAACTAGGCCTATCAAAAAACTTGTAAGTGCAATGATGCCAATAGCTTTAATCGCGCTCTCATTCATCTCAAAAAATATCTCTTTAACTCTAATATTTTTTATATTTTTAAGAACAAAAAGTTTTGTAGTAAAAAGTTTCCCTAAAAAAGCTACAAAAGCCATAAAATCATGAAATCTTTTTAAAAATTCTTCTCCTAATTTATAAGAAAAATTCTCTTTTGGTTTTTCTATATTATCTAAATTTACATGATATTTTTGTACTAATTTTATCGTATCTAAGAGTTCTGTTTTTTCACAAATTATCTTATGGCTTATATCT
>WFPU01000123.1 GCA_015487435.1 Sulfurimonas sp. | reverse complement strand
TATCATCAATAAAGCTATAGAGTCCTATTATGGATCAGATGAGATCAAAGAGCTACTTGACCTCTAATATTATTACACTTTATCGCGAAGTCAATGGTAAAGTGAGATATTACAAGATCAAAACCTACCTGACCCTCTTTGGGGAATATCTCTTGATTCGTGAATGGGGTGGTATCGATAATAAAAAAGCAACGGGACAGAAGCAGAGTTATTTTGCAACTCTTGATGAAATAGTTTCTACAGTTGAGCAGATAAATCTTATAAAAAGTAAAAAAGGCTATAGAAATATCGCTTAATAAAGTTCTCAGAAGCTAAAAAATACCTCCACCCCATCCCCTACCATTAATTTTCATAGAAAATGGCTAATACATACTTTAAAATGATTTTTATGGCATATTCTACTATCATGAGTATCTTGGAATTTTGTGTAAGCTAAAAAAATTGCTTGACAATAAACAGCAATCGAACAATCTCATATTTTTCCAAATTCTGAAATCAAATATATTTCTTGCATCGATCTCATATGTCTCAATGGAAAAATCAATCTCATCTTTTAGCTCTTCAATCTTCTCTACCATTGCAACATTGTACTCTAAGTCTTTAAGAAATTCAGAGAGAAGAGATGAATTGATTTTATATGTTCCATTATCCCGAAGAGTTATCTCATCGGAAAATTTGTCAACAAGCATCATCGACTCGAGCATATTTATTTTTAAAACACTTGATCCTGATTCAAAATCACGCTGCAGTTTTTCAATTCTCTCATCTGCACTCTTTTTGCTTTTGTAGATATCGTATCCGATAAACTTATCATAGTCATGTCTCAGATCGGATTCATACAGATCCCAATCAAAATTCTCGTCCGCAACAGCTATCGCTTTTTCTCCCGGCTTCTTCTCGACTTCATAATCATCAAGTTCATCTTCAATCACCAGCTTGTGTCTGACATTATAAAAATATACCAAGAGCATAATGACTATTGTGCCAATGATAAAAAGACCTGTAAAGAACATTTCCAACTTACTCATAAAATTTCCTCGCGCACGTTATTATCGTTTTAACAATATATTGTTATAATATTATCATATATATATATTGTTATTATATATTCATTAAGAAAATAGCATTACTTACTTAAACCAACATTAAACCCCAAAGTTCACCTGAATCAGATTATCATCGTTGTAGAGATTCGCATTGGTTATACCAAAGTAATAGTTCCTCGGGGCATTTCTTTTTTTGAGATAACTTGATACATTTTTAGTACCAAAAGCAGATTGCTCCACATCATATTGCTTCACAAATTCACCCATATTCTCAATCCTGTCATCATAGTCACTGAGATAATATTTTACCTGCTCCACATCAAGCATAACCTGATTCATCACATAGATTTCGTTCTCTGTTTCCAACAAAGACTCAGTCCATGAAGGATAGTTTCGAGCTATCATTTCTCTCTCTTTTTGTGTGCCATCATTCTTTTTAGATATCTTGAAATAAACATGATTTGAGAATTTTTTCACTCATAATTTGAGCTATTTTTTGCTCTCTTGTGTTGGTCATTTTTCTTATAAATATACTCGATTTTTTTCTAAATTCAACAGAAATTTCAATTAAAATCTTTGCTAATCCAACACTTTTTTCTCTTTGATTTTATATAAATTATAGATACTTAGTAACTCTAAAATTCTCAAATAATCTTTATCAGTTACGTCTGTTTTAATAAGTTTTATCTCTTTTAAAATTGCAATAAAAACAGCTTATAAGATAAGAGTTCTTATCCTAAAATTTCTATAATAGTGATATTTTTAAAGCGAAGTTGGATAGATATTTGGAGATATATGTTGGAGGCTGTAGCACTAAAAAGTGCTACTAGAAATTACTTATATGAAATTTTAAACGCTCTTTATTCTACTGATACGACAATCCTTTAAGTACACATTTCAGCTCTTATTTTTATACTTTTTATCATAAGCATCTTTCCCGCTCATCAATCCAAGCGTTGTAAAAATTCCAATGATTATTAGAGCATCAATAATAGAAAAACTTTCCATCTTTACCTTCTTTCTGTTTCGTTCAATCAGATCTTTTAAATCTGATTATATCACATTGAAGCAATTAGCGTATTTACTCCTCTTTGCAATACCGCGCATCAAGCGACAAAGAATCTTTCATAAAAGCTCCATTATGCAGCTTCCATCCTCTCTGTTTTGAGACGAGATAGGTACCACCAAAAGTTAAGCATTTAAGCTCTTTGGCACTTTTAAACAGCGCTATATTTTCATCTATAGTATTTTTGGTCGTGTAGCCATCTAAATATATAAATATTGCGATTAATATCATAATTGGAAACCCTATATACGGTGCCTTAGTTGATCTTTTCTCACTTTGAGCTTTTCCCGATGCCAGTATAATTACAAGAAATACAAAAAAGAGTGCCACACTCCCCATTATTAAAACTCCCAAATTACTATATTCAAACATCTTTCTCTCCTACTATTTTTATACTATTAGGCTAAAAAAGCCAGCCCAACTTCTCATGAAGCCACGCCCTAAAACCTGCAAACTCTTTTCTATATGCGATAATAAGAAATATATCAACAACTATCATAAAAATTAAGATCTTTTCATACTTTCCATGATAGAGAGTAAGAAGAAATAAAATAAACATCTCTATTGGAATAAGAATCTCCGGAAGCCTGTTATAAAAAAACTCTGCACGCTCATCAAACCATTCGCTCAATACCACTGTCGTAATGAAACCAACTGTAAGCAGTGTTATAAGAATCATACTCAGCAGCATAAAGTAAAAGTCTGTTGTAACATACTCATATACAAACAGCTGGGCATATATCACTCCTTCTTTGAGATCAAATAACATCTTTCTTCTCCTTCTTGTTCTCTTTTTTCATCTTCTCATGCTCCTCTTGCAAAATATTTGCGCCAACATGTAAAAAGAGTAAAATAGCACCTAAGATACTCAATCCGACTATAGCTCCAAGACCCATGACATCCTCCTTCTATCACTTCTTTTTTTAAATTTTATTTTCTAAGAGATGAAGATTTAAAAATCTTCAACATCTTTAACATAGAGCCGCTCTCCCTGCCTTAAAAGCTGTTGGGGAGCTGTGTGAAGAATCAAGAGTCTGCCGTCTTGCTGCTCATAGCAAAGAACGGCATCCTTTATACCTACACCTGCCACTATATACCTAAAACCATATTTGTCATAATAGTAGCTGTCTCTCTTTTGAATATAGAGACTCTCTTCTATCTTTGTATAGCACTCCTCATTGAAGCTCGCCAGTGCAAAAAGTTCCAGCTCTGCATCGGTGAGCAGTGCCAGCAGTTCCTTTGGCAGAGCTTTGACACCCTCACTCTTGACTCTTTGCATAAACAGCTCTATTGCTTCTTCTACACTACTCTCAGGTGGTACATCTGCAAGCTCAAACTCTGCAAATGTGCCAGTCGTGACATTTTTATAGATAAAAAGCAGTGGTACTTCAAAGAGGTCATACTCTTTTTGTGCGAACACTGCTTTTTCTAAAACCGAATCATCCAATTCGGCTATATCTATAGTGAGTGATCTTATATTTACATAGGGATTACTGCTCATACTTTACTGCTCTTCCTCTTCTACTTGTGTGCAATACTCTATATTTAAAAGCTCCTCATCTTTTTTAAAATATTGCTTCTTATAGAGTTCCCAGCCATCTTTCTTGTTAATGAGAATGGCCGAGCCGCCCCCAAGAGAGTTTTGGCAGATAAGACTCTTATTATTTTTAAAGTGTTGGATATTGAGTTTTGGATTTCTGTTGTCCGGATTGTCATGCCACTTCGCAAATGCCATCAAAGCGACAAAGAGCATCATCCCTATAAATATCTTTAGCGAATTATCCTTGTTCGCGGTATTGTTATCTTCATGCATGCTTGACTCCTCTGTTTTTATTGTAATGTTTTTCTATGAGAACTTTGAATATATCTGACATAATGCAATATCCTCAATCTATTCTATAAACGGGTTTGGCTTCGATATATGCCAGGAAGGTCAAGCAGATGAGTATCAGACCAATCACTCCTGCTACAAGATAGATCACCTGCTGCACAACTGTTAGAACGAGTCCGATTATCTCATCTGTATACATGATGTTCTTATAGAATGTATACAAGAGTAAAAGAGCGCCTATACCCATCAATATTTGACCATTTAAAATGTCGGCGTGGTTCTGCAGGGCCTTCATATACCAAAAGTATCCACCCAATGATGCAGCATATCCCCCTAAAGAGGTGCTGAGAGTTAGTGTGTTGATAAAGAGATAGTTGTATCTCTTTTGGGTGAATCTGTTCACTCCTATGGTAAGCAGATAGAGAAGGTAGAGTGCGGCTAAGACAGCGAGTATCTTTAATATAAGCATGGTGGCTCCTTTTTATTAACTAACTACCTTATATATATATTGGTAGCTTATAAGAAGTATACTCAAAATCCCCGCCAAGCGCAAATCAATAAATATCAAATGAGAAAACTGTATAATACAGGCATATAAAGGGGTGGATTTGTTGGACTTACAGGCCAAACTAAAAGAAGAATTTCCTGATGTTGCAATTGGCAAACTCAAAGATCTGGCGAAGAAGATCGCCGTTATCGCAAAGGTGCGTGTCGGTAAAGAGAGAAG
>WFPU01000122.1 GCA_015487435.1 Sulfurimonas sp. | reverse complement strand
GTATAACTTTTATAGATTTTGTTTTGTAAGTAAATACTGCAAAGAGTAAAAGTGAAAACAATAAAAAAACTGCAAAATATTTACTTAAAAATGCAAAACCTAAAAAAAAACCAGCCAAAAGCGAATATCTTAACCAATTTGTTTTTTCAAGCGCATAAAGTAGATAAAATGTACCCAAACTTCCAAACAATAAAAGAGATATATCATTAGTTATAAGTGAAAGTAAAACATCAATAGGCGATACTAAAAACACCATATATATTAATAATGCTTTATTTTTATCCATACCATAAAGTATTGCAATTTTGTACATAACATTTGCTACAACTAAAACAGTAAAAAAGGAAAAAAATCTATAAAAGATATGGCTCTCACTTATAAAACTCATAAGATAAAGAACCCACCCTATCATAGGTGGATGATCATAATAACCAATATTTAGATGGGTCGCCCATTTAATAAAATAAGCCTCATCTCCAGTTAATGGTAAAAATATAATTATAATTATTTTAAAAAATAAAACTGCTATTACAGCTTTTATTTGATTAGACGAGAGTTGTGTCATATACTCATCTTCTTGAAAATAAACTCTGGAATATGTTTAATAACCAACATAACATATCTCCATATCCACTTTGTATAAAGTATATTTTTACCAGATTGTTGAGCTTTAAAGATATCCTCTGCAACTTCATTTGGCTGTGCAGTTAATTTTTCAGGCAGGTCCATACCTTTTGTCATGGCAGTATTTACAAATCCTGGTTTTACAGTTAAAACTTGTACTCCGCTTTCATTTAAACGGTTTCTAAGACCACCTAAGTATGCGCTAAAAGCCGCTTTTGCACTTCCATAGATATAGTTAGCTTTACGACCACGATCACCCGCAACTGAACTTACACCAACGATAAAACCTACTCTTTGCTTTTCAAAATCATTTGCCACAATATTTAAAAGACTAACAACACCTGTATAGTTTACATTTATTGTATTTAGAGATTCTTTCCAATCTTTTTGTGCTTTGTTTTGCTCAACCATATAGCCAGATACAACAACAACACCAAGAGGTCTTTGCTCTAAAAATTTATAAAATTCATTATGCGTATCATAGTCTGTAACATCTAACTCTTTTAATTTTACTTCAACATTTGAACGGACACGGATATCCACTGCTAAATCTTCTAGTGCAGATATATCTCTAGCAGCAAGATAAAGGTTATATCCATTTTTAGCATAAGTTCGTGCTACCTCTTTTGCGATGTCACTTTTTGCTCCAATTATTAACACATAACTCATATTTGTACCCTTTTTGATTGTAGTGAATTAAATTTTTTGTCCATTTTATTTGCTTTTCTATACTCTCTAAATTTTTCTATATCCTCATATCCAACCTCAAAAATCTCTTTAGATACTCTAACATCTTTTGTAAGATAGATTCGACCGCCATATTTTACAACTACTTTATCCAAGATGTCTAAGAGTTCAAATAGACCATCTTCTATCTTAAAATCAAGCGCTAAAGAATACCCCTCTATTGGAAAAGATAAGTAATTGTCATTTTTTTTGCCATATAGTTTTAAAACTGCAAGGAATGAGCCTTTTCCACTATTTGAAATCAATCCCAATATCTCTTGAAGTCCTTCATAGCTATTTTCAAGCGGCAAAATAAACTGATACTGAGTAAAGCCACCTTTTCCATATATACGATTCCAATTTCTAATAGAATCAAGTGGATAAAAAAAAGCATCTATTCCAACTCTTTGCTTACTTACACCATTTGGAGCTTTTTTATAATACAACCAGTTAAAAGCTTTTACACTTAGTTTATTCAAAGCAAATGATGGAAAATTAAAAGGTATGTTTAGTTTAGATTTTTGTTTATAGTCTAAGTCTCCAAAATCATCAAAATCGCCAACCATTAAAAGACATTTCCCTATCTCTTCATCTTTAGCTAAACAATCAATCCAAGCTACAGAGTATGGCTCATCTTTGTAACGCTCAAATGCATCAAAAGTATCACGAAGATTTTTTGTTTTTATAGTTGTTTGGTTTATATATTGTGATTTAATTTTTTTAAGTTGTATCTTTGCATCAAGGATAATTCCTGTTAAACCCATTCCACCACAAGTGGTTAAAAACAGCTCATCTCCTTTTTTTACATTTTTAATCTCCCCATTTTCAAGTTTAATGTTAAACTCTAATGTACACTCGCTAAAACAGCCCTCAGTATGATGATTTTTACCATGTACATCAGAAGCTATTGCTCCACCAATCGTTATAAGTTTAGTCCCTGGAGTAACCTTTAAAAACCAACCACGAGGTACAAATGATTCAAGTATTTCACTTAGTAACACCCCAGCTTGAACATCTAAAACTCCACTTTTTTCATCAAAACTTTTGAAAAAATCGTATGGTTTCATATAAACTATGTTGTCATTTAAAGCACTATCACCATAGCTTCTACCATTTCCATAGGCTATACACTCATCAAGCTTATTTAAATCCTCTATCGCGTAATTTTTACTTTGAATTCGTGGATACATTCCCCAACTGTTTAAGCTCATACTTTAGTCCTTAAAAACAAATTTTTTATCTAAAAAATACTTCACAACATACCCAATACTTAGTCCAACTACAGCACCAATATATTTACCAGCCTCACCACCAATAATATAATCAAACCAAATCTCAAATCCCCAAAATATAAATGTTGTAAAAACACCCATTAAAGAGTAAAGTAAAAACTTTTTACCATCATCTTTTTTACTTTTTGGTGTATGAAAAAATATATACTTTTTATCAAGTATATATTTTAAAATAAGACCAGCTAAAGTTCCAAAAAACATCGCTACATAGATAGATAAAAATCCACTGTATACAAAAAAACTCATATATTGAAAAAGTAAATTTATAATTGTAGAAAGAATTGCAAATATTATATAACGAACGACCATTATATCTTATGCCATTTTAACTATAACTATAAAACTAATTACCCATAAAACCAGCGTAATTTGCAAAAACAAATCACTTAAAACTATTTTAGATGGACTACCGCTTTTTTGTTCAACAAAGGTGATTTGCATATATCTAAAGATTCCAAGTAAAACAAAAAAAGATGTTAAAAACAGATACTCAGTATGCACCCTTGCAATCACTTCAGATGAGACCGTATAAAGTATGTAACTAACAACTACAACCCCTGACATAAGTGTCATTGCAGCGTTTACAAACTCTAAGTTATACCCATCTATATTTTTACGAGTTTGAGCGCCACTCATTGATAAAAGCACATCATCTCTGCGTTTTGCTAATGCTAAAAATATAGCTAGTAAAAATGTAATTATGATTATCCACATTGAAAGATGAATATCAGTAGCAACAGAACCAGCAAAAAGACGAAGTACAAAACCAGTGGCAATTATGAATATATCTACTATAGAGATATGTTTTAATTTTAAAGAGTATGAAATATTTAAAATAAAATAAGCCACTAATACATAAAACAGTTCTATAGAGATAAAAAAAGATCCAATAAGAGAGATAGCTGATAAAAAAACAAATAAAAATTTTGCAACACCAATAGATACACTTCCGTTTGCTAAAGGACGATTTTTCTTTGTCGGATGAGCTTTATCTTCTTGGATATCCATCAAATCATTAAGTACATAAACACTACTAGCTAAAAGGGAAAAAAGTATAAAAATTATAAGTGTAGTTACTATTTTTGCATTATCATCAAAATTAAATGAAAAAAGAAGAGGTGCAAAAATAAATATGTTTTTTACATACTGATAGGGTCTCATAAGCTTTAAAATATTATTCATACACCTATTTTATCCTAATATTAATAAAAATAACGAATAGAAGCAAAGCCATATGCCCCACTCTCTTGTATCTGCTCTACTTGATTTGCTTCAACAATACCACCAAGTGCAAAAATTTTGATATTAGTTTTTGATATTAAATCTTTTAAATCTTCTATCCCCTTTGGCTTACCTTTACCAGGAGATTTAAAAATCGGACTATAAGTAACAGCATCTGCACCAAAATTTTGAGCATTTAATACTTCATCGTGTGTATGTGTACTAATTATAACCTCTAAACCTAATTCCTTTGCATGTGCAATTTCATCAAACTGTTTTGAGGTCAAATGAACTCCAGTAGCATTTAATGAAGCAGCTAAATCTACTTTTTGATGTATAAAACTTTTGATATTTTCAAACTGTGAGCATACTTGAGCATGATACTCTGCTTGAGAGTCATAATTTGGATTTGATTTGTCTCTATAAAGGGCATATGTTGGCATATGAGTTTGAAGTTGCTCATGTAAGATTGAGCGAAATACTGCTGGGGTATCAGTATAAAATTCCCTTGAGGTTATCAAATAACTTTGCATTATTTACCTAAGTAATGGATTTTTTGAACGTGGTTTAGGTGTTACAAAATCAACTTTTTGCTCCTCTATTTCACCATCATATCTTTGTCTAACGCCCCCAACATGATATTTTAAGCGATTTAGTAGATAAAGTTCATCTGATGTATATTTTTTTGATACTTCATTTAAATAATCTTGTAAAAAATTTAATTTTTCATTTTCATTTTCTAAGGCTATGGTTTTTATCTCACGCACTACATCATCATAAATATCTTCACATGATACAAGAAAATCATAACTCACATCAATCGTTTTCATAGTACTTAGTGCGTTATCAAAACAAAAATGATTGTATAGCATACAACCAACAAAATATTCAATATCTGAATCTTCATACTCTGTGTATTGTTTATCTTCATCTTTAAAAAATTCATGTAATTTATTTAAAATTTTTTCTATTT
>WFPU01000121.1 GCA_015487435.1 Sulfurimonas sp. | reverse complement strand
GATAAAGAAAAAACAAATATTGAAAAAATATATGAAAAATACAATATTAAAAACAACCCTCTATTTGATGGAGAAAATTGGGTTAAAATTCTTTTAGATAATTCAATTCAAAAAGAAGAATTAAATAAATTAATAACTAATCTGTCTTTCTTTTTAGAAAAAAAAGAAAAAGCACAACCATCTTGGGTCAAGATATGGCACTATAGAGAGTTGTCTGATGAGGAATTTACTAAAAATCTTAATGATGTGCTTAATAAATTTCAAAATTGTGAATATGATATTCCTGAACATTTTATACATGTAATTGCATTACTTATATTTTTTAGTAAAAATCAACTATGTAAACTTGCAGTTGAAGACATTAAAAGTCAGGTTGAAACTTGTATAAAGAATAAGTATCAAACTCATGAAAATTGGAAAAATAAACTTTTTGAAGATAGCATAAGATTCAATAGAACTGGATTAGGTTATATGGGTGAAGATGACAATAATTTTAGAGAAATCTTTGATTTAATCATAGAAAAAAATAAAAATATTTATACAGTGGAAGAAAAGAACAAACAACATCAACTATTAAATAAATTTTTAGAATCAATAAAAGAACTAAATGAAGAGTTTTTAATAAACTTTTTGCTAAAAGATTTTGAATCAACTCCAATACTTAGTCACTTAAATCATAAAAATTTTACAGAACTATTGATCAGTGTAGAAAATAAAAACATTTCTAAATTAGCTGAAATTTTGCATTCAAGATATAGTGATAATAAAAGTTTAAATGGCAGAGTGTATTATTGTTATTTAACTGAAGAATTGAATTTTTGGAAATCTGTAAATAATGATTTGAATATACACTTGCAAAACACACAGAATAAAATGTTAAACACTTTTTTGCTAAATCAATTTAATACTTATTTAGTTGAAAATATCATTGAAAAAATAGAGGGATGCCTAAAAACCTAACAAATCCTTGCACCGAACAGGTGAACCTGTCGGTGAAGTTAGTCGTTATAGCAAAGGAATAATATGCAAAGTTTTAAAGATTTTTTGGAAGAAGCAGATATAAATTATTTAATTGTTGATATTCCAGAAAATTTATTAGATGATTCATTGTTACTATTGGAAGGTCGATGGATAGATTCAGGCAAAAAAGGTTATAAAATGAGAATTGATAAACCTACTGATCATACACAAAAATTACATGTTCATATTGCAAAAGATAAACATATAAATATAAAAACACAGCAAGTTGCTTGGAATGATGATGGAACTAGACATGATAAAAAAACTTTTAATACAAAACTTGGCTCTAGCCCTAAAGTGCAACAAATTGCAAAACAAGCTTTAAATCTTGATGATAATATTATCTTAGAAACATATATTCCGACTAAACTTGGATTTATTTTAGAAAATATTGGAATAAATCAACAATTGGGAAGAGAGCCTGATTGTAGATTAGTTGTGATGCTATAACAAATCATTGGAGAGAAATATTTGACCCTGCGGCTCAAATATTTCTCAATTCAATCGTTATGCGTAAATAAGTAATGGAGATATCGTGTCTGATCTAACAATGATGGAAAAGCGGAAGCTAGAGCGTGTCTTGGGTATGGGAAGCGGTTACGTCCTAGATTTTTCTAACCGAACTTTTGAAGAATTTATTCTGGAAAGTGTCGGTATTGAGATATATGACGAAAAATACGACTACGCTAGCGGTTCAAAAGCCAACCGTATGAGAGCATTTTGGGAAAAAGAATCTAATTATTTGGTAGGTAAACTACTAGGTGATATCTTCGAAAACTGGGACGAACTAAATCATGGATATGAAGTTAAGCCGGTACCGGAGGATTGCTTGAAAATCGTCCAAAGATTAAAAGCTAGCGCACCTGTTCCTGACATTAGTGCAGTTGAAGCAATCAAAGAAGACAAAGATTTTGAAACATTAGCAAAATCTGTTCGTGAGGCTATTGATCGAAATGAGCCAGAAACAGGGTTAGATAGGTTGCACACGTTTGTTACTAAATACTTCAGAGTGCTCTGTGAAAAGCACGGCATTACTACTGGGTGGGAAAAACCTCTGCATAGCCTTGTCGGTGAGTACATCAAGCATTTGAAGAAGGAAGGGTTAATAGAGTCAGAGATGACAGAGCGCATACTTAAATCAAGCATATCCGTCATGGAGGCATTTAATAAAGTAAGAAATCAGCAAAGTTACGCACATGATAATGAGGTGCTCAATTACAATGAAAGCTTGCTTATATTTGGCCATGTAACAAGTTCTATTCGTTTCATTGAGGCAATTGAGGCTGCACGACGAAGAAGCACAACTGAAAGCGTATCAGCGAATGATTTTGACGATATACCATTTTGAACGAACGCATAACAATGCGCTCGTTCGGATGCAAATTACGCTGCGCTCCGTTTGCGCCGTACAGCTTGGTCGTTATCTAAAAGAATCAATATTAACTGGCTATTTAAAATAACTATGAAAACAGTCTTAAAGTAAATAGGATTGAGTACCGTAAGATAATATGAGTCATGTTTAAGCCCTAATAATTCTAAAAAACCAAATTTTCAGCTTAATATTTATGAGTAATCAAATAAATTTGATGGAAAGAGGCATATACTGAAAAATCTTTGATATACAAAACATCCTTATATTTTCTTTTTACAACGAAGCAAAATTTTAAGGTTATCATTATGGTAACTTTGATATACTTTTATTATGAGAATAATTTCCAAGAAAACATTAAGAGATTTTTATGAGCAACCAAATTATGCTGATAGCAAATATGCTCTTGAGTCTTGGCATTATGAAGTTTTAAAACGAGATTGGAACAATCCAAATGAGATTAAAGCACAATATAAAAGTGCAAGTATTGTTGGAGATAACAAAGTTGTTTTTAATATCTGTGGTAATAAATATAGATTAATTGTAAAAATCAACTATATAGCCAAAATTGTCTTTATAAAATTTATTGGTACTCGTAAACAATATGAAAAAATAAAAGTTGAGGATTTGTAATCATGAATATCAAACCAATAAGAACTAAACAAGATTATGAACTTGCTTTAAAAAGAGTTGAGTCATTAATGGATGCAGAGTTTGGAACTGAAGATTTTGATGAGTTGGAAGTTTTAACAACATTGATTGAAAATTATGAAGCAAAACACTATACTATCGATACTCCAGATCCTATTGAAGCCATAAAATTTAGAATGGAACAAGAGGGTTTGAGACAAAAAGATTTAGTAGAGATTTTTGGTAATAAAGTTAGAGTCTCAGAAGTTTTGAACAAAAAAAGAAGATTAACATTAGATATGATTAGAAATATTAATCGTAATTTACATATACCATTTGAGAGTTTATTAAATAAATATGAGCTTGAAAG
>WFPU01000120.1 GCA_015487435.1 Sulfurimonas sp. | reverse complement strand
CTTCACTTTTATAACATTTTGGTGGACATTTTTTATATTTCATATCCCTTTTGATATTAATATAGTTTTTGTAGTTATAATAATTCGTATGTTTGCCTCTAGGTTTATTTATAGCGATTATAATCTCTCGTGGTCAAAATCCTCTCCAAAATCATTTCTTCTAAAAAGTTTTGTTTACATTGTCGCGTTTCTAATTTATCTTCCTATTTATTATGGTGATGTTAGATTTGCATTTTTAGTTTCAGAGCTGTTTTTCTATATTTTTGCCATCAATTTTACAATGTATTTTTATCATTATCTTATTAACAAGAGCCTTATTAAAAAAACAAAATCAGTAGTCATCTATGGTGCAGGCAAAGCTGGCGTAAAATTATCATCTGAATTTTCTAATTCAGAATATAAAGTTATATATTTTATTGATGATAATAAAGCAGTGCAAAATCGCTCTATCGATTCTATACAAATTTTATCAAAAGAAAAATTAAAAGAAAAATTATCTGGCACCATATTCGATTTACTTGTAATAGCTATGCCATCCGCACCAAAAGATATTATAAAAGATGTATATAATGATTTAAGTGAAAGTTTTAATGAGGTTCAAGTTTTACCATCACTAGAAGATATATTAAAAGACAAAGATTTTTCAACACAACTAAAAGATATATCAGTAGAGGATTTACTAGCACGCCATCCAAAAGATTTGGATAAAGATAAAATAACAGAATTTATTAGAGGTAAAGTAGTTTTAGTTACTGGTGCTGGAGGTAGTATTGGTAGTGAAATCTGTAGACAATGTGAAATATTTGGTGCCAAAAAACTTATAGTTCTTGATCATAGTGAATTTAACCTATACTCAATAGTTGAAGAACTAAAAGCTATTGAAGTTATCCCTGTTATGCAAAGTGTAGTAAATTTAAAAGCGATTGACAAAACATTTAAAAAACATAAACCAGAGATTGTGATTCATGCAGCAGCTTATAAACATGTACCACTTGTTGAATCAAATATTGGTGAGGGTATTTTAAATAATGTAATCGGGACTAAAAATGTTATAGATATCTCTATAAAATATGGTGTTAAAAAATTTGTGATGATTTCTACAGATAAAGCAGTTCGTCCTACAAATGTAATGGGTACTACTAAACGAATTTGTGAATTATATGCGCAAAATTCAAATGGAAAAGGTACAGATATAGTAGCTGTGAGATTTGGAAATGTTCTTGGAAGTAGTGGGAGTGTAATACCTAAGTTTAAAGCTCAAATAGCAAGTGGACAAAATATTACTGTTACTCATCCAGATATTACTAGATACTTTATGTTGATACCTGAGGCATGTGAACTTGTACTTCAAGCTGCCTCTATTGGTACTGGTGGAGAGATATTTATACTTGATATGGGTGAACCAATAAAAATAGTTGATTTAGCTAATAAAATGATAGAACTTAGCGGTAATGAAAATATTAAAATAGAGTTTAGCGGTCTTCGTCCTGGTGAAAAACTTTATGAAGAGTTGCTAATAGATGATAGTGATGCTAAAACAGATTATGAGTCTATAACTGTAGCATCACCAACTGCGTATGATTTAGATAGGTTAAATGAAGATATAAAAGAGCTTTTAGCAAGTGAGAATAAACTCGAAAAACTTAAAGAGATTGTTCCAGAGTTTAATCATCAGTTGAATTGAATTTTCTGATTAGTTACAAACTAGACCCTAAATCAAGTTTAGGGTGACGTTAACCCTGTCATTCCAAGTTTAATTCGTCATTCCAAGCTTGACTTGGAATCTACCAGCTAATTTTTTAGAGAGTTCAATTATAATAAATGATAAAAATACTTTACATTTAAATATTATTTTACTATAATGATAAGTAGATTAATCATTATGGAGATTTTATGAATGACATTAAAGTATTAATAAATAGTGATAAAAATAGGTACGCTTTTTTTTGATGAACAAAAACGAGAATATGGTTTTAATTATACTAAAAAAAGTCCTCCTGTCTCTCTTACTATGCCATATAAAAAATCTACATATATATGGCAACACTCTCTT
>WFPU01000119.1 GCA_015487435.1 Sulfurimonas sp. | reverse complement strand
TTTTTCTTAAGCCTTTAAATTAATTAGAAGACTTAAGTTACTAGAATCATATTACGGAAGTGTGTGGAGTTTGTGTTGCAAATCTTTGATTGTCTGTAAAAAAGATATATTATATTTTCTCAATTACAAAATAGATATACTCTTGCGTTGTCTCTTTGGGCGTGACATGCGTGTATTCTTCACTTTCTATCAGCTTGAGTCCGTCTGGCAGTTCATCAAGCATTTTTTCATGATTGTATTGCATAATATCAAGTCCGGCACACTGCAAAGGACCATCTGTTCTAAAAGTACTGAGTATTGCTTTTGCTTTTGGTTTAAGCAATTTTAGAAGAAGTTGAAAGTAACGCTCTCGCTCTTTTTTTGAAAGTAAAAAATGAAATA
This sequence comes from Sulfurimonas sp., assembly GCA_015487435.1. GTDB lineage: Bacteria > Campylobacterota > Campylobacteria > Campylobacterales > Sulfurimonadaceae > Sulfurimonas. The sequence continues at coordinate 2,643 of WFPU01000119.1, read as the reverse complement.
CCGCTCTATCATGCCAAATGTCATAGGCTTCGTCTGTTGTAAACTCCAAAATATCATTACAAACATAGCAGATATCTTTGTTATGCAATCTTTGCTTCACAATATCAAGAGAGCTTTGTGCGGTATCGAGCAGTGTTAAATGTTTGAAACCTTCGGCAATAAGTTGATCTGTCAAAAAAGAAGCACCGCAGCCTGCATCTATAATGCGACTCTCAGTGGTAGCATATTTTTTTATGAGTTCAAGCGATTTTGCGGGATTGTTTTGATGCCAGAGTACCTGTGTGTAATCTTTTGTGCGAAATATCTCATCCCAATGTTGTTTTCGTTTTAGATTTGCAGGGATTTTTGTCGCTTGAAAGAGCGCGCCCCTCGTTGTCTCGGCAGTCGTATAATGAGTATGACCAGTGCATGCTACATCTTTAAATCCGGCTTTTTGTATAAGCTCTATAAGTTCATTTTCTCTCATGGTTCCAGCTACGCAGTTCGCCCAATCTTCTTCACCCTCAGATGTACTGCAGCAGGAACTCTGCTCAAGAGAACAACATTCATTGCTTGGTTCAGATATATCTATCATATCTGCAAAATATATCTTCCCCTCTGGTTTTAATATGCGATAAATTTCAGTAAACACAGACTCCTTACACGAAGTAAGATTGATAGCACCATTCGAGATGACAACATCAACACTCTCATCTTCAAGAGGAACATTGTCAAAACTGCTTTCTATAATTTCTACATTGGTAAATCTGGCAAGTTTTGCATGCTCGGAAGCTTTTTCAACCATTTTTGGCGTGATATCTACGCCATAGATTCTTCCACTCGCTCCAACATGCAGTCGTGCGACTAAAACATCGACACCCGCGCCACATCCTAAATCGACAACTGTATCGCCCTCAGCTATCTCTGCATCTAAAAATGGATTACCAACAGCTGCACAATACTCCCATAGTTCTTTTGGCAGAGCTTCTAGCCACTCTTGTTTGTAACCATGCGCTTGTGCATTTTCTAAACCCTTCTCCCAGCCAAAATCTTTTTGAGGGTTTTGTGCCAACTCTGTGTAAAGCTCTATGATTTGATTATTGTTTGCCATTTTTTATTCCTCTATTTCCGCATAAGGATATCCTGCAATTTTCCATGCATCTACACCACCTTTTAAGCTATAAACATGTGTATAACCTAACTCTTTAAGTGTTGCAGCTGCAAAGAGACTGATAAGACCTTTTTTGCTATAAACGATGACTACTGTATTTTTGTCCTGTATATCTTTGAGTACATTAAAAAGTACTCTGCCATACGTTAATGAGTATGTCTCAAACCCCTCTATCTCACCGCCGTCTTTATGTGAAGCTTCTCTTACATCTAAAAGTATAAAATCATCTTCATTTTCTATCATTTTTTTGAGTATAGGTGGTGGCATTTCATCGACAAAAGTTTTTTTCTTAGCCATGAGTTTATCTAAATCTGGCATTCCGGTACCACTGCATGCTACCTGTTTATATGGTGTAGGATTGTTTTTTTCATTGCCCATATACTCTAAAACAGGAAGATTTTTTGTATCGCTTTTATTGGAGTTTTTTTCTGTATGGGCAGAAGAACAACTATTTCCAGAACTACATGATGCTGTTTGTTTTGGCACAGAAGGGAGTGTCGTATTACATACTCCAGTTGAACAACTTTTGGCTGTTGGAGCACTTGTAAAAATTTTATTTCCCCATTGTGGAAAGCTAAGCATCACAATGGTAAAAACACTCACGATGAATAAAAACTTTTTACTTGAGAAAAACCCTTTAGAATCACAGTCACATGCTATATCTTTTCTCAGTTTTAACTTGTCATACCATGCATACAAAAGTATAAGTACAGTAAAAATAACTAAATAATTATGATATGGAGCTAACCATGCAAAAGAAGATGCTAAAGAACTTGACCCTGCTAAAACTGCAAGTACAGGTGTTATACAGCATAGTGATGCAGCAATTGTTGCACTTATGAGTGTTATTATATTGTTATTCTTCATTGATTCATCCTTTTATATATTTGATAAAGTAACGATACCAACAAAAGATATTGTTACTATCGTTAAAAACTTTTTACTTGCCAGAAAACTGCTAACAGGACAACAAGTTATTTCTGCAACTCTATTTGGTTGTAGTTTTTCCCACCAAACATAAAGTAATACTAAAGTAGCTATAAGGACAAAGACTGGACAGTAAGATTGTACAAATGCAAAGCTACTTGATAATTTAGAAGCATAACAACTCAGTGAAGCTCCAATCGTTGTTAATAAAGTTATGGCGGTCTTTTTACTCATCATCATAAATTTTTCCTTTGTAAATATAAATTAGTTAGCTAAATTGCTAAATATCTGTAGAAGTCTATACTTTTAGCTCTTAAAGTAAAGTTAATTGTCTAAATTGCTAAATAGTCTTGACAAAAGAAAATTAATGATGTAGAATTTTCATTAGTTATTTAGCAATTAAGCTAAATAGATGCAGTTGTCTTTAAAAAGACTTTCTATGATACATACAGAATGTATCTTAATATAAAGGATCTGTTATGATGGACAGTATGATGAAAAAAGGTAAAGGTATGTGTGACTCTATGATGAGTGACATGGGTGGAATGGATGCTATGATGGCAAAA
>WFPU01000118.1 GCA_015487435.1 Sulfurimonas sp. | reverse complement strand
GGCTACTACTTAAGAAACTATAATGTATTAAAAGGATATACCAATATAACAAGAGCTTTTGATGAGTATACTCATGTAGTTGGGCTTGGAGCTAGTTATATTTTTTCTGGCTCAGATTCTCGTGATGGTTATTATCGTAATCAAAAAGATTTTTGCTCAGACATAGATAATAAATTAGATCCTAGATGTGAATTTTATAATATTAGTGATGTAGATGAATCCCTTCAACTTGAATTTTCACAATATATATTTGATTCATCTGGTAGCCAAAAATTGTATCATAAACTTAGTCAAAATATAGTTTATCAAGGTGATGGTAATGTAAATTATGATGATTTAGAAAATGAAGTAAGTTATCAAATAACATCTAGTCTTAATCTATATAACGATTTATTTTACAACTATGATAATGATAAATTATCAAAAATATATAGTCGTATTTTGTATACAAATTATGGTTTTAATCTATCATTATCTCATATATACAAAAATAATTTTCAAGAGATCAATACTTTAAACAACCCAAAATATACAAATTATATAACCACCAATGCTAGATATACCTACAATGAGCACTATTCATATAATGTAGTGTATAATTATGATTTAGAAAGAGACTTAAAAAAGAATATGGAAATTGGCTTTATCTATTCAAAAAGATGTTGGGATTTTGGTCTTAAATATCTTGAAAACAATAGACCAATTTTAACAACTAATGATGCTTCATCTATATATGATAGATATATTTATTTTACTATATTACTAAAGCCAATGATGGAGTCTGGGTCTTCATCTAGTTTTTCTTATAGGTTGCCAGAAATTTATAAAGCAGAAGGACAATAATTTGAGAGAAAAAAAAAAGATACTAAAAAATCGTCAAGATGCAGCTGAAAAATTATTAGAAGTTATTCCAAAAGATAAATTTAAAAATCAAAACTGGAAATTAGTAGCTGTTTCAAGAGGCGGACTTGAATTGGCTTCATATATTAAAGGTAAAAATGATAATTCTATAGAGTTTTTATTTTCAGAACCAGTTATGGCACCAAATAATGATGAATGTGAAATTGCTCGTGTATCTGAGGGTGGAGTTATTGTTATAAATGAGAGTCTTGTAGATGCTTTTGAGATTCAATACGATTATATTTATGGCGAAGCACATAGAAAACATGAAGAAAAAATTTTAAGCTATGTATATCAGTACAGAAAAGGTAGAGCTTTTGAGTCTGTAGAAAATGAGATAGTATTACTTGTAGATGAGGGTAGTGAAAGTGGTTTTAAGTTTATGACAGCTCTTAAGACAATTCTTTCGCAAAAACCAAAAGCTGTATATATTGCAGTTGCTGTTATTCCAAGTGATGTTTTAGAACTTTTAGATCCATTTTGTGATGAAATATTTTTCTTACACGATATAGATGATTATGTAGAGACATCCTTGTATTACGAAGAGTTAGAATATGTTGACGAAGAAAAAATAGAAAAATTATTGGGAGATAAAAAATGAAATATGATATAAGTATAGAACTAACAAATAAAACGGAAGAATATAATTTTGGTGATGTAGCACGACAAGCAAATGGAAGCGCGTGGTTAAAATCAGGTGATACTGTAATTTTAGCAACTGTAGTAATAGATGAAACAGAGATAGTAAAAGATGATTTTTTACCATTAACAGTCCAATATATTGAAAAGACGTACGCATCTGGAAAGATACCTGGCGGATTTTTCAAACGTGAAACAAAACCAAGTGACTTTGAAACTTTAACATCTCGTATAGTTGATCGCTCTCTTCGTCCACTTTTTCCAAAAGGTTTTGGGCATCCCACGCAGATTACAATTATGGTTTTTAGTGCAGATGCAGAATCAGATTTACAAGTTTTGGCACTAAATGCAGCTTCAGCAGCATTATATACTAGCGATATAGCTATAAATACATCAGTATCTGCAATTCGTGCAGCAAAAATAGATGATGAGATAGTGTTAAATCCTACTTTAAGTGAATTAAAAAAATCATCTTTAGATCTATATCTATCTGGTACTAAAAATGACTTATTAATGATAGAGATGCGTACACTTGGTGGTGAAAATATTGATATGGCTAATGTTATAGTTGATCCAATGCTTGATCCTGCTATGGGAGCAGCTATCATATCTGAGCATAAATCAAATGCAATCGCTGAAGATGAGCTTTTAAAAGTTTTAGAGATTACGCAAAAAGCATTATTTTCATCAAACGCTAAATATGAAGTCTCTTTTTCAAATTTTCAAAAAGAGACTTTAGAGCTAGATTTAAAAGCACATCTACTTAATGAAGATATGATGTCATATGTTAGAGATTTTCATATGGATGATATTAAATCTGCTATGAATCAAATGGCAAAGTCTGAACGCTCAACTGCCTTAAGACAACTTAGAAAAAAAATACTTCTTACTAAAGAGGGATGGGATGAATTAGAATTAAAAGATTCTATAGAAAAAGTTAAAAAAGAACAAGTTAGAGCTAAAATATTAAATGAAAAAATTCGTGCAGATGGTAGAGCTTTAACAGAAATTAGACCTATCTCTATTAGCACAAATGTACTTCCTAATGCACATTCATCATGTCTATTTACTCGTGGTCAAACACAAGCTTTAGTTGTTTTAACTATGGGTGGAGCAAAAGATGCTCAAATGTTTGAAACACTTACAAGTGAGGGTACACAAAATGAAAATTTTATGCTTCATTATAATTTTCCAGGCTTTTGCGTAGGCGAAGCTTCTCCTATTGTGGGTACTAAAAGAAGAGAGTTGGGTCATGGAAATTTAGCTAAAAGAGCACTAGAACCAATAATAAATTTAGATGGGCAAACTGTTCGTTTAGTTTCAGAAATATTAGAATCAAATGGTTCATCTTCAATGGCTACAGTTTGTGGTGGATATTTAGCATTAAAAGCTGCTGACATTGAGACTAGTGATATAATTGCTGGAATTGCTATGGGTATGGTTAGTGATGGTGATAACTATTGTATCCTTTCAGATATTATGGGCTTAGAGGATCATGATGGAGATATGGATTTTAAAGTAACTGGTTCAAAAGATGGAATTACTACAATGCAGATGGATATTAAACTTGGTGGAGTCTCTTTAGAAATTTTAAAAGAAGCATTATATCAAGCAAAAGAGGGCAGAAGCCACATCATAGATATTATGATTGAAGCTGAGTCTAAGATAGAATTTAATGATGGTGTCCTTCCAAATACTGACTTTTTTCATATAGATCCAGGTTTCATAGGTGAAATAATTGGTCAAGCTGGTAAAACTATCCGTGAGATGATTGAAAAATTTGAAGTAGCCATAGATATTAACAAAAAAGATGGAAAAGTTAAAATAACTGGTAAAAATAAAACTGGTGTATCTGGAGCGAGAGAACATATTGAAAAAATTATAAATACTCCTAGAATTACTAAAATAAAGTATGAGGTTGGAGATAAGTATCCAGGAAAAGTTAAAAAAATAGTTGATTTTGGCGCATTTATAGAACTACCAGATGGTACAGATGGACTTTTACATATCTCTAAAATTTCTGATAAAAGAGTTGATAAAGTTTCAGATGTTTTAAGTGAAGGTGAAGAGATAAGTGTTGAAATTTTAGAATTTAAGGGTAATAAAATCTCACTTGGAAGAGCTTAGTAAATTTGCTTTTTTAAGATTCCAAATGACCGAAGTAATACCCTTGTGGTACAAGCTTGCAATGACAAATTGACAAGTTTGGAATGACTGATTGTCATCCTGAGCTTGATTCAGGATCTAACTTAAACTATATTTTATTACAATTTAGATATACTTCGCGCATCAATTTTTAGTAGGGAAATCTAGGCATTTATGTTTAGGTTGCTGTCTGTAGGGCGGTTACGCTATCCGAGCAAAATTGTAAAAAAATTTAAAATGGAGATTTTTATGAAAAAAATTCTTATTCTTTTAGTAGCTCTTTCTGCTGCTGCATTCGCATCTGAGGGTGATGTTGCTAACCAAACTCTTAAAGCTTATTCAATGATTGCTGCTGGTCTTGGTCTTGGTCTTGCTGCTCTTGGTGGAGCTATCGGTATGGGTCATACTGCTGCTGCTACTATCGCTGGTACTGCTCGTAACCCAGGTCTTGGTGCTAAACTAATGACTACAATGTTCATCGCTCTTGCAATGATTGAAGCACAAGTTATTTATGCACTAGTAATTGCATTAATCGCTCTTTATGCTAACCCATATTTAGGCTAATCTTTAAATTAATTTAAGGATACCTCAAAAGCCTAGTTTCTTTTAGAAGCTAGGCTTTTTTTTACTTTATTTTAATGCACTTGTGGCGGAACGGTAGACGCGCGGGCTTGAGGGAATTGTGAAAATGTTAATATATGCGTCTGTGGTGGAACGGTAGACACGCTACCTTGAGGGTATGCCTTGATTGAGTGAAAAAGAAACAAATAATTGTTAAATGCATCTGTGGCGGAACGGTAGACGCGCGGGCTTGAGGGGCTCGTACTTAACGGTGTGGAAGTTCAAATCTTCTCAGGTGCACCATCTTAACCCCTAAATATAGGGACTTTCAAAATAAATAAAAAAACAAAAAGTAATTGTAGTCTCACAGACAATTTTGTTTTTCTTATATAAAATCTATTTTCTTAAAAAAATTAAATTTTTCTATATTGTCAAAATGTAAGCCTATTGACAGTCTTATAGCACAAAAAACATGCACAGTTATTAAGTAGTTTGCTATTTTTAGTGGTTTTATAGCACAATCATTTAAGGTTGTAAATATTGAATAAAACATCCTATTAGATGTCTATGAAGGTAAATACGGAAGTAATGGAAGCTATACTAAATTTCAAAATACTATGATAAAGCTACATAAGTAAGAAAAAGAGTATTTTCCTTTTACTGTATTCCATTAGAAGGTATAATATGATCTGTCAACCAAAAACAGGAGAAAGAATATAACTCTTTAAGCGACTATTTCTTTTTGTAACATTTTTTCTTCATACTCAACTGGAGACATATAATTATTTGAAGAGTGTAATCTCTGTCTGTTGTAAAAAATCT
>WFPU01000117.1 GCA_015487435.1 Sulfurimonas sp. | reverse complement strand
TGAGAATTAGTTAATTGTATAAATAATAGGCAATTATTATGCAAAATATGATTAAAAAATAACTATACTTATAGATAAACAATTATATAGGAGCTTTAAATGCAAGAATTACAAAAAGCTTATGAATCAAGAAATAAAAAACTTAATAAAATTGAGATAGTAAAAAAACTAAAAAATCCACAAGAATCATTTGATAAACTAGAAGAATATGCAAGAAATGGATACAACTCTATTCCAGATGAAGATAAAAAATACTTTTTAAAATGTTTTGGTGTATATGATAGAGTAGCTACACCCGAGAGATTTATGTTAAAACTTCGTATCCCTGGAGGTTTTTTAAATTCAGATCAAGCTAGAGTTATTGGCGAATGTGCTAGAGATTATGGACAAGATTATATTGATTTAACTACTAGATGTCAGACAGAACTTAGATACCTAGATATAAAAGATATACCAACTATATTAAAAAAATTAAAAGATGTTGGAGTTGATTCGTACCAAACAGGTGTTGATAATTTTAGAAATATATTAACAGACCCACTTGATTCTCTTGGGTTTGACAATGTATTGCCATCACATAAGTTACTTTTAAAAATGCAAGAGATGTTTCTTTATTCGCCTGAATGGATATCCACGCTTCCTAGAAAATTTAATACTGCAATTACTGGTTCATTTTCTAATAGATGTAATGTATTTGGACATGATTGTTGTTTTGTTTTAGCTCAAAAAGATGGTGTCTATGGTTATAATATCTATTTAGGTGGTAGAGTTGGCAGGATTGCAAAAAATGCAGATATATTTTTAGCAAATGAAGATGAAGTATTAAAAGCATATAAATCAATCGCAGGGATTTTTAAAAAGTATGGATTTCGTGATAATAGAAATAAAAATAGATTGTCGTTTCTTGTAGAGGCAGTTGGAATTGAAAAAATATCTAAAGTAATAAGAGAAGATGCAGGTGTAGATTTTTTAAGTGCTGGAGAAACTATGACTCAGATAGATTTTAACGATCCAGATCAAGGAAAATCTCAACTTCGTGATGGTTCGTTTGCAGTTCATGCAGTAGTTCCATCTGGTGTTTTTACAGGTAAAGCCATGATAGAGTTAGCAACCTTAGGTGAAAAATATGGAAATAAAGAGCTACGCATAGATATGGAACAAAGTTTATATATTATGGGTGTTAAAGATACAACTTCGCTATTAAATGAAGATTTTTTCAAACAATACAAGAGTGTAAGTTCCCCTTATTTTAATCATTTAATAGCGTGTGCCGGTACAAAGCATTGTCCATTTGGTGTGATAGAAAATAAAAACGATGCTATAAAAATGGCAAAATATTTAGAGAAAAAAGTGCCTCTTGAAAACGGACGCATAAGAATGTACTGGTCAGCATGTGTAAAGGGTTGTGGAATTCATGGACTTGGAGATATTGGCTTTGAGGGTTGTAAAACAAAGGTTAATGGAGAGAGTGTTGGTGGTGTAAATATCTCTCTTGGTGGTAAACTAATAAGTGAGGGAGAAGAGGGATATACAGTTATAAAATCTGCTCCATTAAGATATGCAAATTATTATGTAGAATCATTAATGATTGAATATAAAAAAAATAAAAAAAAGAATGAGCATTTTGAAGCGTTTAGTGATAGGGTATTAAAGCAATATACATCTGCATGTGTAGGATTTATGATGAAACTAGGAGCTTATTTAAGAGAAAAAAATATTGATGTTGAGATAGGATTTAAAGAAAAAACAAATACAGGAAAAAATGAAGAATTTGAAGTGTTTGAGCTTGGTAGAAGACTTTTTTATGCTTTAGCAAAAGAGGAGGTATATTCATCATTTGATAGATATACAAATAGTATAAAAAAAGAAAAACCTCAAAATATTAGAAAACTACTTCCCTGTGTTGATGAAAATTTAGCTCTAATGTTAGATGAAATATTAAAACATAATGAGTTAAAAAGAGCAGTAGTTTTTTCAGAAATAACCAATTTTATCTCTTTGGATTAATCTCAAGAGTAACTTCAAAGCAAACTACAAGACATAATTGTGTATAATTCGCGAAAATGATAAGGTTTTGTATGGCTAACAAACGTGTACTAGTTAAGTTCTCAGGTGAAGCTCTTGCCGGTGAGGCAGGTCATGGTATTGATACTCAGATTTTAAACTATATATCTCAAGAGATTAAATCTCTTATAGATGCTGGTATTGAAGTAGCGATTGTAATTGGTGGTGGTAATATTATTCGTGGTGTTACTGCTGCTCAAGATGGGATTATTAAAAGAACATCTGGTGATTATATGGGGATGCTGGCTACTGTTATTAACGGTGTAGCCATGCAAGAAGCTTGCGAGCACGCTGGACTTGAAGTTCGTATGCAAACAGCTATTAAAATGGAACAGATTGCTGAACCATATATTAACCGTAAAGCAGTTCGTCATTTAGAAAAAGGTCGCGTTGTAATTTTTGCAGCAGGTACCGGTAACCCATTCTTTACAACTGATACAGCAGCTACTCTTAGAGCTATAGAGATTGGGGCAGAGATTGTTATAAAAGCAACTAAAGTTGATGGTGTTTACAATAAAGATCCAGCTAAATTTGATGATGCATTTAAACTAGACGAAATTACTTATGAACAAGCTTTGAGTGATCATATTAAAGTAATGGACGATACATCAATAGCTTTAGCAAAAGATAACTCTTTACCTATCATAGTGTGTGGTATGTTTAAAAAAGGTAACCTTTTAGAGATAATAAATGGCGATTTAACTAATTGCTCAGTTGTAAAATAAGTGCTTATAATAAGATAAATATTTTAATAAATATGAGCACTAAAAGAGACTAGATATCTCATTTACGGATAAACAAACAAAGGAAACAATAGATGAAAATAGAAGAATTAACAGCCAAAATTTTAGAAAAAAACCCAAGTATGGATAGATATCAATTAGCAATTGCTGTATCAACAAGATCAGATGAACTTTTAAATGGTGCTGTAAGCAAATTAAATATTGATCAAAAAAATGTAAAAGCAGCAGATTTAGCACTTATGGAAATAGCTGAGGGCCTTGTAAAAGTTAGAGGCTTTGTTGATTTAGAGGTATAATCTTTTGGGTCTGAGTCAATTCGATATAGAGAAGGTTAAACACCTTCATACTATTGATTCCGCTGCTCAGTACCTTTACTCTCATTTTTCAAAATGTGACAAGTTAGAAGTTGCATTAAAATACTCTATAAAAGCACATCAACATCAGTTTAGAAAAAGTGGGGAACCTTACGTAATACACCCTATTTTAGTAGCAGCAATTGTAGCTTCAATCACAAATGATGTATCTATGTCAATGGCAGCACTATTGCATGATATTGTAGAAGATACAGAGACTACAATTGAAGAGATTATAGAAGTATTTGGTGGGGATGTAGCCCATTTAGTTGAAGGCTTAACTAAGATTGATGCTATTCGTGATGATGAATTAATAGCTTCGAATTCTGATGAAAAACTTATAGTGTCTGCTCTGTCATTTAGAAAGATGCTTTTAGCATCTATTAAAGATGTGCGGGTGTTAGTTGTAAAACTTTGTGATAGACTTCATAATATGCTTACTTTAGATGCTCTGCCACCACATAAACAAATTCGTATTGCTGAAGAAACATTAGTTGTTTACTCCCCAATTGCTCATCGTTTAGGTATTAGTTTTTTAAAAAATATTTTAGAGGACCTAAGTTTTTCATATCTTTTCAAAGAGGAAAAACACCATATAGATAACTATCTTGACACAAATTATCACGCTATTGAGATGAAGCTAGATGAGTTTAAAGATAGTATTTATAAACTTTTATTTCAAAATGGATTTTGTGAAGACGATTTTGAAATTATTTCTCGTATAAAACATCGTTATTCTATCTATCTTAAGATGCAAAGAAAAGGTGTTAGTATTGATGAAGTGCTTGATCTATTAGCTATTAGAATTTTAACAAATGACAAAGTTAAATGTTACACAATTTTGGGTCTTATACATCTTAACTTTCAGCCACTATCTTCAAGATTTAAAGATTATGTTGCTGTGCCAAAAGATAACGGCTATCAAACTATCCATACTTCTGTTTTTTATAAAACTGCAATTTTTGAGGTTCAAATTAGGACTCATGATATGCACAAAACAGCAGAATTAGGAATAGCTGCTCATTGGAAATATAAAAGTGGAGCAGATGATAGTATTAAACTAGACTGGCTAAATAATCTCGGATATCAAAATGAATCTATAGAAGATTTTTATGAACTTATAAAGAATGATTTGTATTCTGAAGATATCTCTGTATTCTCACCAACGGGACAAGCTTTTACTTTACCACGTGGGGCAGTTGTTCTTGATTTTGCTTATGCTGTGCACTCTGAGGTTGGTAATAAAGCCGTATCATCACTTGTAAATAAAACTAAGACTTCACTATTAAATGAATTAAAAAATGGTGATATTGTAAAAATAAAAACATCAGATAAAATTATGACAAGATGTAGTTGGCTCGATGCTGTAAAAACTTCAAGAGCTAGAACAAATATTAGACATAATTGTAGTGCCCGCATGAAAGATATAGATGCAAGAAGTGCGATAAATATTGTTTCTACTATTATGAATTTAAAACCATCGAGAGTTGAAGAGTGGTATCATCAATCTGGCTGTAACAAACGCTCAAGTGTCCCATCAGATTTAGATCACCTAAAAGAGGTAATTAATAAATATATACTTGATATAAGTAAAAATAATCGTTTCAAAAGATTTTTAAGTAGACATAGATTTAAACTTCGTCATTTTAGTTTTAATGGTATATCAATATACAGTGCTTCAAGTGTTAGTGATGTAGTATTTGATTATTGTTGTCACCCAAAAACTGGTGATGAGATTATAGGCTTTTTAGAAAAAGGAAAAGTGCATGTCCATCATAAGATGTGTAAGAAAGGTAATGAAAAATTGTCAAATGGTGAAAAAATGGTTTTTCTTAAGTGGGAAAAAGAAAATATTTATAACTACCACATGATAATATCTTTACATTCTGGAAAGGGTACATTAGCAGAGTTCTTAAACTACCTTGTTAAATTGAACATAGATATTAACTCAATTGAACTAGGAAAAAACAAAAGTGAATCAACCCGCTATTGTGAAATAGGTTTTGAAACAAAAGATGCTGATATTAATAAACTTCGTGCTAAAATAGAACAAAAAAATAAAGTTATACATTTTGTGAGAACAGATGATGCATATCGATAAAAAAATAAGGTAAGCAGAGTAAATCTTTTTCTTTTTTGGCTAAATATTATTTTATAATATTCGCTCATCAAAGAGATTTGCACTATAAGCAGAGTAAATCTTTTTCTTTTCTGGCTAAACTTTACGATGTAAAGTTTGCTCATCAAAGAGATTTACACTATAAAGGAAAAAATATATATGTTAGAAGAAGCGTTAAGAGAGATAAATAGAGGTAGTGCTGAAATAATTGATAATGAAAGAATTAAAAAATTATTAAAAGCTTACTATGATGAAGGAAAAATTTATACAGTAAAGTGTGGCTTTGATCCTACTGCACCTGACTTACATTTAGGGCACACTGTTTTATTACAAAAGTTAGCAACATTTCAAAAATATGGCGCTAGAGTTCAATTTCTTATTGGTGATTTTACTGCTACAATTGGTGATCCAACTGGAAAAAGTGCTACAAGAAAAGTACTCTCAAAAGAGGAGATTGCAAAAAATATTGTGAGTTATACTACTCAAGCATTTAAAATTTTAGATGAAAGTAAAACAGATATTGTATATAATAACGATTGGTTAGAGCCACTTGGCGCTAATGGAATGTTAGAATTAGCATCTACTTTAACAGTAGCTAGAATGCTAGAGCGTGATGATTTTTCTAAAAGATTTGAATCCCAAACCCCTATTGCTGTAAGTGAATTTATCTACCCATTGCTTCAAGGTTATGATAGTGTATATCTTAAAAGTGATGTAGAGATTGGTGGGACAGATCAAAAATTTAATCTTTTAATGGGCAGACAACTTCAAAAAACTTATGATGTAAAAAAACAACAAGCAGTTTTAATGATGCCTATTTTAGAGGGTCTTGATGGTGTACAAAAGATGAGTAAATCTTTAAATAACTATATTGGTGTAGCTGATGAGCCAAATGATATGTTTGGAAAAGTCCTTAGCATCTCTGATGAATTAATGTGGAGATTTTATCTACTTCTTAGTACAAAATCACTGGATGAGATAGCTTCTGTGAAAAATGGAGTCCTTGATGGAACTTTACATCCAAAAAAAGTTAAAGAGGAGTTAGCACTAGAGATTACAGCTAGATATCACTCTAAAGAGCTAGCACTTGTTGCAAAAGCAGAGTTTGATAAAGTCCATTCGAAAAGTCAAATTCCAACAGATATTAAAGAATTTTCATGTGATGGGGAGGTTTGGATAGCAAAAGCTTTAGTAGATTGCAATATTGAGCCATCAACCTCACAAGCAAGGCGAGATATTAAGCAAGGTGCTGTTAAAATAAATCAAGAAAAAATTGATGATATACAGTTGCAATTAACAACTGGCGTATACATACTTCAAGTTGGAAAAAGAAAGTTTGCAAAATTAAAGGTTAATTAGATGAGTTTTGAATCATTGAAAATTGGAAAATACACTGTAGAGAAGCCTATTGTTCAGGGTGGCATGGGTGTTGGTATCTCTTGGGATGGACTTGCTGGTAATGTATCTAAAGAGGGTGGTTTAGGAGTAATTAGTGCAGTTGGTACTGGTTACTATGAAAACAAAATTTATTCAAAAAAACTTGTTTCAGGCAGACCACTAAGTGAAGCAAATTTTTATTCGCCAGAAGCTTTGAATAAGATAATTAAAAATGCAAGAAAAATATGTGCAGATAAACCATTAGCTGTAAATATTCTTTATGCTATGAATGACTATGGTCGTGTTGTTAAAGATGCCTGCGTGGCTGGAGCTGATATAATAATAACTGGTGCAGGGCTTCCCACAAATATGCCAGAGTTTACTGAAGAGTTTCCAGATGTTGCGCTTATTCCAATTGTATCATCTCCAAAAGCTCTTAAAATTATTTGTAAAAGATGGCAAAAAAGATATAACAGAGTTCCAGATGCTGTAATTGTTGAGGGTCCAAAGAGTGGTGGTCATCAAGGTTTTACTTACGAACAATGTAAACTAGAAGAGAATCAATTAGAAAATATAGTTGGTCCTGTTGTGGAAGAAGCTAAAGAATGGGGCAATATTCCAGTAATTGCTGCTGGCGGAGTTTGGAATAAAGATGATATAGAATTAATGCTCTCTCTTGGTGCTAGTGGTGTTCAAATGGGAACTCGTTTTATAGGAACTATTGAGTGTGATGCACATGAAAATTTTAAAAATGTATTAATCAATGCTAAAAAAGAAGATATTAAACTTATGGCTTCTCCTGTTGGTTATCCAGCTCAAGGTGTAGTTACAAACCTTACTCACTTAGTTGAAAAGAGAGAGGGTCCATCTATAAAATGTATCTCTAACTGTGTAGCTCCATGTAATCGTGGAGAGGAAGCAAAAGAGGTAGGATTTTGTATAGCTGATAGACTTAGTGATGCGTATGAAGGTAACTTAGAAACTGGATTATTTTTCTCAGGTACAAATGGATACAAATTAGATAAAATTATCAGCGTAAAAGAGTTGATGGATAAACTTACACTAGGCGAATAATCTAAATATGTTGCGTTGTCTTTTTATTTTAATAATATTAAGTATCTCACTTCTTTCATTAGATAATAGTGAAATATTAAAAAGAGCAAATTCCTATATGAAAACTGGTTCAAAAAGTGATCAGTTTCTTGCATATAATGATTACAAAAATTTATATCTTCGCTCCATTATGTCCTCAGATGAAAAACTTAGAAAAGATTCGTTAAGGGGAATTGTTAAGAGTGGTAAAGCCCTCCATATTGATATATCTCAGTATCAAAAAGAATTATCAACTTTAAAGGTTAAAACTACTTATAATAAACCAACAAATAAGTTTTTAAAAAAATCAGCTAATGCTAAAAAAAATTCTTTAAAATCATCTCATAAATTAAAGAGTATATCTTGGCTTAAAAATGAT
>WFPU01000116.1 GCA_015487435.1 Sulfurimonas sp. | reverse complement strand
TCTAATGATAGCTCGTTTATTAAAACATCCAATTTACAAGCCTAATAGCTCATCTAATTTATTGTCCCACTCATCAAAAAAGCCTTTTGGATAATTATCAATATTACCATGTTCATCAATATTTATTTTATCTACTTTAGTCTCTAACTCATCTCTATCTTTTCTAAAATAATAAATACTAGAGTCTTCAGGCTTTAAAAGTTCTTTTTTAGTAGCAACTCTTACACCGTTTAAAAAATGGTCACTATGTGTTTCTACTATTATTTGTACTCCACAAGATGAAGCGATAGCACACAGCTCTGCAATTTTAGCTTGTCCTGCTGGGTGTAAATGAGATTCTGGGTTTTCTATAATTATCAAATCATCTGGTTTTGATTTTAGTATAGCTACAATAATTGGAAGAACATAAGTGATACCAAATCCTACATTCAAAGGATTGAAATTATTTGTTCTTCCTTTATTGTATTTGTAATTATATGTTAGTTTTGCACTATTTAACGACCTGTCTACGCTAGCATCTATATCAATATTTTCACTAACCTCACTAAGCCATAATGATGTATTTTCTAGTAATTGCTTTGTTGAGCTATCTTTATGCTTTAAGTCTTCTATGAATAAATTTTTATTTTTATTTTCTGCCAAATAGTGAGCAGTAAATTCTCCACTTAGTCCTATAAGATTATTTTGTATATCTATATCAGATAAAGGATAAGCTCTTTGTGGCGAAATTCTATCAGTTTTAATATATTGAAAATCTTTCAAAAATAAATTATAACTTAGCATTCCACTTGTTATAGCTTGGTTTATATTGATTTTTAAATCTGAATTATATTTAATCTTTAAATAATCACTATGCTCATTTATTTGAATTTCAATATTTTCATCAAAAATATCTTGATATAAAACATCTTTATATTCTCCTAATGAAACATATTTATCATCCATTATCAAAAAAGTATTATTTGCCATAATATCAATCTGTTCTAAAATATTTATATTCTCAGCTTCAAGCTTTTCTATCATTTTGTAATATCCAAGTTGCTTTAAACTATTTTGATTCTGTTTCAACAATAAAAGAGTCTGAATAAAAGAAGATTTACCACTACTATTTACACCAGTCAATAAAGTTAAATTACTAAGACTTAAATCGACATCTCTTAAGCTTTTAAAGTTCTTAACCTTAACTCTATCTATCTTCATCTAAAACCTCTTTTATTAAACTATCTATTATCTCAAATCTACTTTCTATCATAGCCTTAGAACTTGTTCCTTCTGTAATAGCTTTAGAAAAATCACTCTTTTCATCTCTTAATAATTCCAAAAACTTATTCATAAATATATTTTTATTTTGCAAAAATTTGTCTTTATTTTCAATCTCACTAAAGCACACAGTAAGCACATCAAATAAAGACCTATTTAAAGTATTTGTTTTTTTGTCATCTGCGATTGAACGACTAAATCTATGATTATTGCCAAGTATAAGCTCTGAAAATTTTAATGTATCAATAAGTTCTTTTTTAAGTTCTGCTAGTTTATTGTCATCTCGTATAGCATCTAGTTTTTCCATAGCTTCATCTAAAAAATTACTCATATTATTAAAATTAAAATCTTTGTAATCAGTCAATTTAAAAGCTATAAATCTTAATACCAACTCTCTATCAAGCATTCTTTTAGCACTAACCTTGGCTATATTTTTAAAACTTTCATCTTCACATACTTCCTTTAAGAAGCTTACACCTTTTCCCTCTTGATTTAGTGCTTGTCTTATCTCTTGTGCATTTAATGATAAGCCACCTGTATTAATCCTATTGAAAATAGAATATCTTACTTTTTTAGGTGTTTGAGCTTCAATTTGATAAGTTATAAACTCTGTGTCATCTACAATTCTTAAAAAATGTCTCTCTAAATCATCATATTTTTTGCCATTTAAGTCTGTTAAAAATTCTAAATGATTTAATACCAATTTCTTTTCAACAAAAAATTTATTTATAGTAGACAATCTTTGAAGTCCATCAACTATAATCCATTTTTCAGGATTACTAACATCGAAATAAAATACAGGAAGAGGTAATTTTAAAAGAATGGATTCTATCAATCTACTCATCTGTTTATTTGTCCATAAATTAGCATTTCTTTGAAAATCAGGATTTACTATTTCACGATATTCAAGTCTTTTTACTAATGACGGCAGTAGTACTATGGCATTTGAAATTTTAATGTCTTTTGTAGAGAAAGGATTTGTTATATTAGTATCAACAATTATAGATTCATCTAAAATTTTATCTTCTTCATAATCTGATGTTTTAATACTATTCAAATCTTTTCCTTAAATTTATTAATGCCATTATATTATATTTATCTTTAATAATTAACCAAGTAGTAACTTTAATCCTCTTTAACTCTTAAACTAACTTTGTACATAATTTTTTGTAATGGTAACATTTTTTCGTAGATATCATATAGAGTAGATATTAATTTATCTCCATCTGTTATAAGATTTGGCTCTAATATAATATATGTTGCCATCCCTTTATAAAGACTCAACTCTACATTTGACATATCTGCATTAAAACCTCTAGGAAATCGTTTGTAGCTTTTTTCAATGATTTTATATCCATTCTTTGAAAGTTTATCTAAAACATCAAAAAGATTTTCTCTTCTTTTATCATCTTTTATATATTCACGATAAGCATCAAGCATGGGCTTTTCAAACCATCTAACACCAACAGCCACAAAAAGTTCATCTGGAGAAAAATGCATATAAAAGCCAGAATTTTGTAGTCTTTTACCACTACCTTGCCAAAATATAAAACCAATTCTGGATTTAAGTGGTATTTTTATTGCACCCATTCTGCGAGTATCACGAAAGATTCTAAAGAGTGATTTATTTATTTTAGGGGAGAAGTTTACAGTTGGCTCTAGCGCCATTAGATGCTCGCCAAACTCTTCTACAAAAGCACGAGATGGATTTAAAATATAGTTATTATACTCATCTCTATGTTCTTCAAACCACTCTTTATTGTTGTTCTTTTTTATAGCTTTTAAAAATGGTAAAGTTTTTTTACTAAATCCATTAAAACTCATACTTTATATC
>WFPU01000115.1 GCA_015487435.1 Sulfurimonas sp. | reverse complement strand
TTTGCAAATTTATTGCATAGTTTCTAAGAGTTGTTTTGACATAAGGGATTTGTTTAGTCCTAGTTCTATCAAAGTCTTCTTGATAGGCTACATCTTTCACATAGTGAAGTGAATTTTCTATTTTCCAGTGACTGCGAATGATATGTAAGAAAGTCTCTGCATCTTCTGTAAGGTTCGAAATATACCATCTCGTTTCATAAGTTACTTTTGCAAACCTTTTTACCATCGACCACTCTTTATCAATTTGATACAAGTCATCGTAAATTTCTATATGTCTCTCTTCATATCTGCCATGGGTATTATAATCATAGGTTGTGTGCTTATCAATGGCATCAGATTATGTAGTATTAAATTCTACCCATTTTAAAAGCTCTTTTTGGTTACCTTTTACCTGTGCTACAAAGCTATGCTGCTTCTTTATAATCTTCTGTAGAGTTTTTTTGAGTATGGAGTGCATCTACTGTGATTACACAGTTTGTGAGCTTTAAAGAATCAAGAAGTTTCAGTAACGCTGGTATTTCATTACTCTTATCGTCTACTTGTGTTTGTGCAAGGGTTAGCTTCTCTTCTGCTAAAAAGAGAGATACAATATGTCTTGCTTTTTCATTTCTAATTTTATTGGTTGATCCTCTCATCGTCTTCCCATCTGAGGCTACTATTTTTATTTTCGATGTTGTTTTATTTGTGGTAGAGTGAATCCAATCTTCAAACATGGTATCTAATTCTTCTGTATCAATATTTAGAAATACATTTCTGATTGTGTTATCAGCTGGAGCTATAAATGCATGTCCTAAAAACTTCTCTAATTCTCTCTTTTTAGTCTTTATCCAAGCTTCCATATCTGCATATCCATTTGCACCACTGAGTGTTGCAAGGAGAGATAAAAAGAGTATCTCCCCTACATTAAATTTTAGTTGTTTACATTTTCGATAATCTGGTAACTCTCTAAATTTATTTAATAACTGTGTCATTTTTTACTCTCATCTCATTTTTTATGAAACTGAAGCAATATGTGTTCCTAGCTTAATTTTGATTTACCGTGTCATCAACAGGATTTACTGTCATTGTTGCTGTTGTTTGAACTATAGCATTATGTGAATCTACTATATCGTAAGTAAAAGTCTCTTTCCCATTAAAATCAGCATTTGGTGTATAGTGTATCTCCCTTGTTTGAGCATCGACACTTACTGTTCCATGCTTTGCTGTGATATTTTCTATATGAAGTACATCTGACTTGTCGATGTCGCTGGCTTGAGAGAGTAACTCTGCTTTGTTCAAAACAATAGTAGTATCTTCATCAATTGCATGTAATGAAGCCTTAGCTGAAACTGTTGGTGCATCGTTTGTACCTGTGATAGTAGTCTCTAAGGTAGCCGTTGTTTTATTTCCTGCTTTATCTGTAATCTCATAAGTTAGCATATCAACTACTGTATCTCCAGCTGCTAAGCTTTGAGAAGCCGTATTGTCAACTACAAAAGTGTATGTTCCATCTGCATTTAATGTGTAAACACCATGTGCTGTTTTTAATGCAGTTGTTGCAGCTACGGTTTCACCATTAGTATGGTCATCATTATTGATTACACTTCCACTTATAGATGCTGTTGTATCTTCTGTTGCACTCGCTTTATCATCGGCTGCATTTACACTTGTATCTACTGTTACATCTAAATTTGGTGAAGTAACTGCTATAGTTGCTGATGGGGCTGTTGCTTGTACTGTAAATGTATGACTTGCATCTGTAAGTGCTGGAGTATCTACTGAGTACTCTCCTTTTGCATTTGAGGTAGTTGTTGCTATAACTTTACCATTTTCTAATATCTCTACTTTTGAGAATGGAATATCTGTGACCCCTGTAATTGTTGGTTTTTTATCATTAGTGATGTTATCGGTGTCAGATGTTCCACTGTCACTTTTAGCATCTAAGTCTATTGTGACTGCGTTTGTTGGTGGTGTTGTATTTGTAGTAGTTGCTGATGGTTGAGTAGTGCCTACTGTTGGTGGTGTTGTTACCTGTGTTATAATTACTGGAGGATTTCCTGCTGTTACAGTTGCACTTACATCCATAGTGATATATTTAGTCACCCCTGAAAAACCAAATAAATCCCATATTTTAGGACTTTAAAAGCCATTTTATCCTATAATTTCGACCAATAAACATTCAATTCAGACCATATTTCTGGTCGAAATGGACTAAAAAAGTGCTTAAAAACTCCTCTAAAAAACAA
>WFPU01000114.1 GCA_015487435.1 Sulfurimonas sp. | reverse complement strand
AGAATAAGCTGTTGCCTTATCTTTTGATGGTTTTATTAAATAGTAATCTAACTCTATTTTAAAACTATTATAAGCACGAGATTCAAGTTTTACATAGTATACTTGTTCGTCATATTCTATATCTGCAATTACTCCACCAATTATGTTTGTATCATTTGCATTGTTAAAACTGTATCTAATCCCAATAAACAAGTCATTTTGCATAGTCTCAAAAATATCTAAATCATCATACATATCATCTTCTAAAGTTATATACCTATAATACTCAGCTATCAATCCAACTCCAGCATCACTATCCATAAAATTCTCTATAGTATGCTCAACCCCAAAACCAATATGAGAATAATCTCCAATATATTTATCATCATCAACTTTTGCATATAAGGCTTCTAGCTTAATTAGTGTAGTATCAACTACTAAGGTATTGTATGTCATAAATTTATCCACTATATATGTGTGTTGTTTAAAATTTACAGGACTTCCATCTAATATTCCACCAGATAAAAAATATCTTTGAGAGTCATACCCATTTTCATATAAGAAAGCATAATCTAGTGCATACTGAGTATCGCTAGAACCACTGTACTTTAAATATACACTTGGTCTATATATATTTTGTGAGGTATTTATTTTTCCATTATAAGATACAAATTCTGGAAAAAAATTATACACATAAGTACTACTTGACATTTCTTGATTTTGTTCTTTAAATTTCGTGATGACCGTTATTTCACCTGAATCGGTATAGTGTGAATATGTAAAATTGTAAACACCTATTTTTTGCATTTCAAACAGATCTGTTCTTAAGTCAAGAGGATTAAAGACATCAACAATATTTCTAACCTCTAATGCTCCCCAAAATTTCAAACTCTTACCCACACTTAACATGTCGTTATCAAAATCATATTTCATATACAACTCATCTACTCTAACAAATGTTCTTTCATTTTGATTATCTCTTAAATCATGTAAATCTTCTTGTGCATAAAACTTCGAGTATATGCTTAGGTTATCCTTAAAATATTTTAATTCTAATTCTTGTTGCATAGTGAAATTATTTGTATATTTGGAGTTTGGTGCTTTTAAATAACTTTGAGAATTCACTCCTAGATAACCATTAACTTCAAAATTACCATACACTGAACTAGTAGTAATTAAAAATGCCAATGCTGATTTTTGAAATAAGTTTTTCATCATTATCTCTTTAGATATCTTTTATGAAAATCTTTAGCTTTAAGTCCATTTTTAATACTCTCTTCACTCCAAACTAATATAGTTGTTTTGTCATTTTGAATATTTTTCATAGTTATTTTTCCCATTCTATATATAGAACCAAATTTTTTGTATTCATCAAAATATGATATTTTTAGTAGTTTTTTCTTTCTATCATAATATTCAACTTTTTGAATTAAAAAAGTTTTAACATCTACATAAGTAACTAATTTTGTGTACCCAGAATACTTTGAGATAGGGACACTAGTTCCAAGATATACATCCTTTTCATTTAGCTTAACTACCTTCACCTCACCCTCATAAGTATATTTTTTAACATTAAAAGTGCTTAGGTCTTCATAAGAAAATTCACTTCCCATAAATGAACCTGATTTATTTTTAGACGCTATGCGTTTAACACGCTTTAGGGCTGGAAGATATAACCACTGATCATCATCTTTATCTATATGCTCATAACTTAAAAATCTAGTCCCTTTTACATCAGCAGGAGATAAAAATTCCATAAGAGATTTGTCTTCATCTTTTCCCTCTAGTGCTTTCATCTTCATTGTACGAATTTTTTTTTGCCCTCGTGCATTTATTAATGTCATTGTCATCTTAGATATAGAATCTTCAAATCCACTCATTACATCTTCACTTTTTTTAGCAACCTCATAGTTGCTCAATCCAAAAACGCTACTAACTAACAAAATAATTGAAAAAAATATTTTCATAATTACTATCCTTTTAAACAATGTTGACAATGTTAACATAAAATGTAAACGATGTCAACATATATCTATTTTTATCTTGTTTAGTTATAATTAGTCAATGAAAAATAATGCTAATACAACATATCATCATAAAAACTTAAAAGACTCACTTATAGACACTGCACTTTTAATGGTTAAAAAAGATGGTATTAGTAGTATAACACTACGGGAACTTTCAAAAAAACTTGGAGTATCTCGTTCAGCTATTTATCGCCATTTTGATTCTAAAGATGATTTGATTAAAGCAATAATTCAAATAGCTTTTTCAAGATTTGATGCTGGTATTCCAGTAGAGATTATAGAATCTGATGATATTGTTGATAGTTTTCGAATTATGGCTAAGGGGTATATAGGTTTTGCTATGGATAATCCTAATATTTACCGAATGATGTTTGGACATGAAGTTGGTAAGCAAAGAGAAGAGAGTTGCGATATTGAAAATGAGGATGAAGCAATTGGTTTTCATAAACTTATAGCTCTAGTTCAAAAAGCTCAAGATACCAATCTTTTTAAAAAAGACAATCCAATGCTTCAAGCTACAGTTATTTGGTCAATGATGCATGGATTATCAAATTTACTAATAGATGGACATATAATTATTAAAGATAATTTAGATGCTTTATTTGATTTATCATTTCTTACTATTATCAATGGCTTAAAAAAATAATTTTTAATAGCATATTTTATTAATTGGTACAGGAATTAGCCTTGGGTTTATAATAGACAATTTTGATTTGATGAACTTAAGTGTTGAGAGTACTATTAGCGTATATGATAATTTAAATATATTACAAAACATAAAATTAATACAAAACTTTAAATTAAAATTTAATTATAATTACAAATCAAGATAAATAGAGAGAAGCTAGACAATAACGAGCAAACGCTAAAGTTTATATTAAGTTATTACTTTTAACGAAGGTAAAAACTGTATCCGTATGTTTTTTTAAGCATCTCATACTTATAAGTGCCGTCTAATTCTATTACAGCCCTATAATAATCTTTATGTGTGCCCAAGGAGATTTTTTTAAATATACTTTTATCTATTTTTTTAACAGCGCTTTTTAAATTTGTACTACGTTTAAAATCAATCACAATTCTATGTGGAGAGGTTAGTAAAAAATTTCTAATTATCTTATCTTTAGTTACAATTTTTAATTCTCTTGATGATTCATAAAAGTTTACATATTTTGATTTAAATATTTGTTTATAGTTTATCTTTTTATGTTTTTTAGGTGTCTCTTTTGTAGATATAGCGCCCATACTTTGCGATATAAATATTGGTATATGCCAGTCAACAGCTTTGTTTAAATCAATAGATTTTGTTTCAATAGAACCATCTAAACTTTTATAAGTTACACTTACTTTTTGAAGTACCCTAGCATGAGATGGTAATTTTATAGCAACACGTTTAAGCGAAGCTACAGTTGTATCTTTGTTTGATGTTTGTATCAAATCTTGTTCACCAACAGAAGGAAAAAATGGGTTTTGGCGAGCTTGAAGTGAAAAAGTTAAAATCAATGAAATGAAAAATACTTTAATCAAAACTACTCCTAAATATTAAAACAAAACATTATAGCAAGTTTACTTTGATTTAACACTTACAGGTGCTGAAATCTCTTTAAGTTCAAAATATTCTTTTTGCAATTCAGCATTTTCATTTTTTAATCTTGTAATTTCACTTTGTAGATAATGTTCATAATCTTGTAAACCAAATAGCACCTCTAAAGAGTTTGTACCGTAGAATAAAATCCCAATATAGACACCAAGTATAAGTACTAAAACAAGTAAAAACGA
Source organism: Sulfurimonas sp. (assembly GCA_015487435.1). Lineage (GTDB taxonomy): Bacteria > Campylobacterota > Campylobacteria > Campylobacterales > Sulfurimonadaceae > Sulfurimonas. Next base: position 5,802 of record WFPU01000114.1, on the reverse strand, counting down.
AAACTTTATTAAAGATAAACCAAGATATTTCTCAGTTATACTTTGAGTATTATCTATCTCATCAAATAGTTCTTCGCGTTGCATAATTAAGCTTAATTAAAAAGTGAAGAGCCTAAATATTCACCATACATAACTTCATTTTCTATCTCTAATAAACGGTTGTATTTAGCAGTTCTCTCGCCACGTGCAGTTGAACCAGTTTTAATTTGACCACAGTTAAGTGCTACAGCAAAATCAGCAATAAATGAATCTTCACTCTCACCTGAACGGTGACTCATTACACAAGTATAACCATTTCTTTGAGCTAAACGCACAGTTAGCATTGTCTCACTTACTGAACCTATTTGATTTGGTTTTATCAAAATTGAGTTAGCTATACCTTTTTGAATCCCCTCATTAAGAATATTTACATTAGTAACAAAAAGGTCATCACCAACGATTTGGACTGTGTCGCCAAGTTTTTCAGTCATTAACTTGAAACCATCCCAATCATCTTCACTTAGTCCATCTTCAATAGATACAATTGGATATTTAGAGCATAAATCAGCATAATAATCAACTAATTCAGCTGAAGTTACTGTTCGATTTTCAGAATCGAGTCTATATCCACCCTCAGTTACTAATTCAGAAGCTGCAACATCTAATGAGATAGCAATCTGTTCACCAGCTTTATATCCAGCCTTTTTTATAGCTTCTAAGATAATTTGAATTGGCTCTTCGTTTGAGCTCAAATCTGGAGCAAAACCACCTTCATCACCTAAAGCAGTATTATGTTTAGTAGCTTTTAAAATAGCTTTTAAATTATGATAAACCTCAGCAGATGCACGAAGACCCTCTGCAAAATCTTCAAAGCCAACAGGAACAATCATATACTCTTGAAAATCTACAGAATTATCAGCATGTGAGCCACCATTGATGATATTTAACATTGGAGTAGGAACAACCATAGCATTAGCACCGCCAAGATAGCGATATAGAGGGATATTCAAACTTTTAGCAGCCACACGAGCTACAGCCATAGACACACCAAGTACAGAGTTCGCACCTAAATTACCATAATTATCAGTACCATCTATCTCTTTCATAGTAGCATCAATAATTGCTTGGTTAAAAGGTGAGTGGCCTATTAATGCATCAGCTATTTGAGTGTTTATATTTTCAACTGCATTTAAAACACCCTTACCCATGTAACGATCACCACCATCACGAAGCTCTAGTGCTTCACGCTTACCAGTACTTGCTCCTGATGGTACTATTGCACTTTCTTTTGTTCCATCACTTAATTCTACTGTTGCTTTAACCGTTGGATTTCCACGAGAATCCATAACCTCTATTGCGCTAATGTTGTCAATGAACATATAATTGCCTTTAATTCTATTTATGTAGTTTTATTTTTACAAAAAATCTTTTTTCTTTTCTGGCTAAATATTATTTAGTAATATTTGATTATCAATGAGAGATTTCAAGTATTTTTGGCATTTTATCTTTTTAATGGTTAAAAGCTGGTTAATTTCATCTAAGTATCACTATCATTAATATCTGAAGTATCCATAACCATGACATTACTGACACCCATCGCAACTTTAATTTTTTCCTCTATCTCTGCTGCTAATTCTGGCTCATCTTTAAACATTTGTTTAACATTTTCACGACCTTGACCTAATTTTTTATCTTCATAAGAGAACCATGCCCCTGCTTTATCTACTATGTCTAACTTAACACCATAATCAACTAACTCGCCCTCTTTAGAGATACCTTCTCCAAACATGATATCAAACTCTGCTTGGCGAAATGGTGGAGCTACTTTATTTTTAATAACTTTTGCTTTAACACGATTACCAATCTGACTCTCACCTTGTTTTAGAGATGCTATGCGTCTCACGTCTATACGAACAGATGCATAAAATTTAAGTGCATTTCCACCAGTAGTAGTCTCTGGGGAGCCATAACCCATCATACCAATCTTCATGCGAAGCTGATTGATGAAAATAACTGTACAGTTCATTTTGCTAAGGACACCAGTTAGTTTACGAAGAGCTTTAGACATTAAACGAGCTTGAATACCAACCTGCTGATCAGTCATCTCACCTTCTAATTCAACTTTTGGAGTAAGTGCTGCAACTGAATCTATAACTATTAAATTAACTGCACCACTTCTTGCAATTGTTTCAACTATATCTAAAGCTTGTTCACCATAATCAGGTTGAGATACTAAAAGATTCTCAATATCTACGCCAAGATTTTTAGCATATATAACATCAAGAGCATGTTCAGCATCTATAAATGCGCATACTCCATCATTTTTTTGACATTCAGCTGTAATTTGAAGTGCTAAAGTTGTTTTACCAGAACTCTCAGGTCCATAAATTTCAACAACTCTTCCTTGTGGAACTCCACCAATTCCGAGTGCTAAATCAAGTCCTATTGAACCTGTACTAATAGATTTGATTGATTCTATATTTTTATCACCAAGACGCATTAATGCACCTTTACCAAATGCTTTATCAATTTGTTTCATTGCCAAGTCTAATGATTTTTGTTTATTTGCGTCCATAAGATGCTCCAAATTTTTAATTTAAGTACTCTAAAATCTTTTTCTTTTCTGGCTACACATCTTTGCAGATGTGTGCTCATCAAAGAGATTTCAAGTATTTTAGTAATTGTATATAAAAAATATTTCTTCTATTAAAAATATTGCAAATTGACATATTTTTAATAGAAAAATAATTTTATTAATATTTGAGTTGGATTTTATCCTTATTTAGTTAAAATAGCCTTATGAAAAAAACATTAATTGCACACTCCCCTGACGCTGATGATATTTTTATGTACTATGCTATTAAATTTGGCTGGGTAGATATGAAAAATACTAAATTTGACAACATCGCAGAAGATATTCAAACACTAAATGAAAAAGCTTTAAAGGGTGAATATGAGATAGTAGCAATTAGTTTTGCCCTGTACCCTCATATAAAAGAAGATTACGCACCACTTCGTACTGCTGTAAGTTTTGGTGATGGTTATGGACCTAAAGTTATTAAGAAAAAAGATACTGTTTTAAAACCTAATTTCAAAGTAGCTTTGAGTGGTGAACACACTACAAATGCAATGCTGTTTCGTATAAAATATCCAAAAGCTAGAATAACTTATATGAATTTCCTTGAGATTGAGCAAGCTGTTTTAGACGGTATAGTAGATGCAGGTGTATTGATACATGAGTCTATTTTAACTTATGATAATAAACTTGAAGTAGAAATAGAGATGTGGGATATATGGCAAGAATTAGCAGGCAAAGATTTACCATTACCGCTAGGTGGAATGGCAATAAGTCGCTCAATTCCACTAAATAAAGCTATTGATTATGAAAAAACTCTAACAAAAGCTGTTGATGTAGCAAGGAAACATAAAGAAAAATTATCTCAAATGTTAATTGAGCGTGATTTGGTTCGTATAGATGCTCCAACACTAGATAAGTATTTGGAACTTTATGCAAATGACGAATCAATAGAATTAAGCCAACTTCAATATAAAGCTATAAATAAACTCTTTGAACTCGGATATAAAAATGGATTTTATGATTTACCTGTACATGTTGAGGATTATATGATACCAACTGAGTACGAGGAGCTAAGAAAAGGATAATGGAAGCAAAACTAGTAGCACTTGGAATTGAAACCTTTAAAATAGCACTAATGCTTGCCCTACCGGGACTTTTAACAGGTATGTTTTTAGGTCTCGCTGTTTCAATCTTTCAAGCTACTACTCAAATCAACGAGATGACCCTTTCATTTATCCCTAAAATTATTGGTGTTGTTGTTGTAATTATTTTGACAATGCCATGGATGCTAAATGCAATGACAGATTTCTCTGTAAATGTATTTAATATGATTCCAACATTTGTGCAATGACAAAAAAAATTGACTTTTGTAAATTTTCATCTATTAAAATAGGTGGGGAGATTGATGTTGAAATTTTAGAAAACTGTGATGATTTAAACAAAAAAGCCTTTTTAATAGGCTCGTGTAATAACATCTTAATAGGTACAAACCCACCCCCTCTTATGAAACTATCAAAAAAATATGATTATATAAAGATAGAAAATAATTTATTAAAAATAGGTGCAGCTACACCGTCTGGAAAAATCAACTCATTTTGTAAAAAAAACAATATAGCAAATTTTGAGTTTTGCTCTCATTTACCAGGTACATTAGGTGGATTAGTATTTATGAATGCTGGACTCAAAGAGTATGAGATATTTAATAATCTTTTATCTATCCTTACTTGTGAAGGTTCAAAAAACAAAGATGAAATAGATTACGGGTATAGATTTACAAATATATCTTCAATAATTTTAGAAGCAACATTTGAATTAAAGAGTGGCTTTGATGAAGATAGAGTTTTAATGTTTAAAAAGATGCGTTCAAACCAACCATTAATAGCTAGCGCTGGAAGTTGTTTTAAAAATCCAAAAAATGATTATGCCGGTAGACTTATAGAAAAGGTTGGATTAAAAGGGAAAAGAGTTGGAGATATGGAATTTAGTCAAAAACATGCTAATTTTTTAATAAATCATGGTAAAGGGAGATTTGATGATGCTATGCAATTAATAGATGAAGCTAAAAAAAGAGTTCTTTCACAATTTAATATCCACCTTGAGTGTGAAATCAAAATTTTGAATATTCCTAATTAAGTAGTTTTGTTTGCTTTTTTAACTCAGTTATAATCTCTTTTTGACGGTTGTATACATACTCCATTAGTATTGGTTCACTTGTTTGACATTCTTCTAGATTTACAACAACTTTGCAATATTCACCATCACAAACAGCAACAATCACTTTTGCACTTAGAGTTAATCTTGAATACCCATCTTCACTACTTTTGTCAGGTAGCGTAAAATTTAATCCAACCGTTTTATTTTTAACTTCGTTAATTTTATTATAAATTCTTGTTTTTAGTGCTATAGAATTCATAGATATATCAAGTATTTCACCATTTAAAGTTTCTTTATTATATGACAAAGAGATTGGTGTCCTAACAGAACAAGTTACACGACTATATTCTCTAGCATTTGCACTACCATTTATAAATCTAAAATTTTTAAGCTGTACAATTTTCTTTTTTAAATTTATATAATTAACATCAGCTAATATATCTTTTGTGAAGCTTGATGATTGAATCACAGCAGAACCCTCAAACTGCATTACAACTCCTTGTAAATGGTCGTAAGTTACATATATCTCTTGATCTGTTTTTTTGACTATGACAGAAGATGTACTTATACAGATACCTTTATATATATTTACTAATCTAACTGGCATTTTATTAGTAAAAACAGTTTGTAAAAATATATCAATCGCCCTTTCATCATCTAAGTTTGCACTTAAATTTAATATTCTATGTAATTTGTTAATCTCTATATCTTTGGATTTAATATTTTCTACTGCAATATCTGAAATTATCTCTAAAATTTTGTTTAATTCTAAATCATTTACATCAAACGCATATAAACCAATAATAGGTTTGATTTTTTGATTTTTAGTATACTCATTTACCTCCCTTTGTATTGCTAAAGCTTTTTCTTTTACAGCTTCAAAATCTAAATCTACAAAAAGAGTTAAATAAAGTCCATTATCATATTGAGCCAAAATAACATCTTGATGGATACTTATCTTCACTTGTAAAAGTAAGTCACGCACTGCACTCTCTATATCATATTCGCTCCAATCCTTTTTCAGATTAGAAATATTTTCAACATGGATAGTAATTATCCCAAGTTTTGGTTTAGAAATACCATCTTGGAGT
>WFPU01000113.1 GCA_015487435.1 Sulfurimonas sp. | reverse complement strand
TTTCTTTTACTGTGTTGCACACTCATTTGAACAATAGTGCTTTTTTGAATTTAAAATACATTCATCAATTTCGCAGTATATACCACACGATGCACATTTTACCATATCGTTACTATGTATAGTCTTTTTTTTTTGCTTTTGTTTATAGTCATATCTATCTATATTTGGTTTTTTCTTTATAAAAAAATAGTAAATTGCCCAAATAACACCAATAACGAATAAATATTTTATCATTTTTTGCTCCAAAGTAGCAGATAGTGTCTGTTTTTTGTTTTAATTATTTCATGATTCATATCTTTTGGAATCTCATTATACACATTTTCGCCCTTATAAAAAAGTATCTTAGTATCTTCATCACGAAAGTTTTGGCTTAGTTTTAACAACATCTCTGTGTCAGTTACAGCGCGAGAGGTAACTACATCAAAAATTTCATCTTCCATCTCTTGAACTCTTTTTTTAATAACTTTTACATTAGGCAACTCTAAATCAGCTTTTATAAACTGTAAAAAACTAGCCCGTTTTGCAAGTGGCTCAGCCAAAGTGACTTCAGTATCAGGTAGTGCTAAAGCTAAAATCATCCCAGGAAATCCAGCTCCAGTACCAATATCTAAAAGAGAATCAAATTTTGGTAAAAATTTAACAGGATAAACAGCATCATATATAAATTCATCTATAGTTTGGCTATCTTTTGCTCCAGTAAGATTATGAATTTTATTCCATTTCATTAGATTTTCTTTATATTTTTGAATATTTGAAAAAAAGTTGTCTGGAAGTGTTATCTGCTCTTTTTCTAATTCTTTTTTTAGATTCATTTATCAACCTTTTATTTCGCGAAGAAGTTTAGTAATTTTATCAGCAGGTAATGGTTTTGCAAAAAGATATCCTTGAACATTATTACAACCGTTATTTATTAAAAATTTTTTTTGTAATTCATCTTCTACACCCTCAGCAATAGTTTTTAAGTTTAAACTTTGAGCAAGAGCAATTATTGCTTTTGTTATCGCTGTATCATCTTCATTACTCGATATATCTCGTATGAAACTTTTGTCTATTTTTAGTTTATCAAGTGGAAGTTTTTTTAAATAAGCAAGAGATGAATATCCAGTTCCAAAATCATCAATAGCTATCTCAATTCCGAGCTCACTTAACTCTTTTAGTTTTTTTATACAATTCCCAGCATTACTCATAACTTGGCTCTCAGCTACTTCAAATTCTAGCCACTCAGGATTAAAATTTAAATCTTTCATTGTTTGTATTAACATTGGTACAAACTCATCTTTGTTTAGTTGTTTTATTGCTAAATTTAGTGCTAAAATACCAGGGTTTAATCCCTCTTTATGCCAAAAAGCAAATTGTTGCATAGCTTTTTTCATCACTATTTTATCTATCTCTATTATAAGTCCATTATCTTCAGCGATAGGTATAAATTTCGCTGGAGAGATCAATCCCTCTAGTGGATGTCTCCACCTAACTAAAGCTTCCATACCAGTTATTTCATTTGTAGTAATATTGTATTGAGGTTGATAATAAACTATAAATTGTTCCTCTTTGATGGCTACTCTAATGGAGTTGTCTAAAAGAATTTTTTCATAAGTAGATGCGCTAAAATTAGTTGAAAAATATTTAAAGCCATCTCTCCCTTCATCTTTTGTTTTATACATAGCTATATCTGCATATTTAATTAAATCTTTTTCATTATCGGCATCTTGTGGGTACTTACTAATACCAATACTTGTAGAAATATATAAAGTATGCCCATCCACAATCATTGGTTTTTTAATCTCTTCAATTATTTTAATACATATTTTAGAGATATCTGAAATATCAATAATGTTTTTTAAGATAATTGTAAATTCATCCCCACCTAATCTAGCTAATGTATCATCAGCTCTTATGGATTTTTCTAATCTTGAAGATGTAATTTTTAAAACTTCATCACCAATATAGTGACCCAAAGTATCGTTTATCTTTTTAAATTGATCAAGGTCTATAAAAAGAAGTGCAAATTTTTCATTATTTCTTTTGGATGATTTTATAATTTGTGACAATCTGTCATTAAATAAGGCACGATTAGGTAATGAAGTTAAAGAATCGTGAGTAGCTTGATGTTTTATCTGCTCTTCTAATTTTATTAAATCGCTAATATCTGTATCAAAAATCACATAAGCCTTTTTATCTTTATAAGTGATAGAGTGGATGTAAGATTGGGCATGGTAAATTGTTTTGTCTTTTTTTTGATGCACAGCACGGACTAAAAGAGTTCCATTGTTTTCATTGTATTTTTTTTTAAGTGTATTAACTTCTTCTAAAGTAAGATAAGGATTTATATCATATACTTTCATCTTTAATAGTTCTTCTTGTGTGTATCCTAGTGCCTGACACGCACCATTATTAACATATAAATATTTTTGCGTATTATAATCAACTATATATATTTCATTTAAAGAGTTATGCATAATTCTTGAAAACTCATTCATATTTTTTTTAAGTATGCTTATCTCTGTGATGTCTTGGGTAGTCCCTATCATTTTTAATGGATTGCCATCTTTATCAAAGATAACTTTGGCATTTAAAACAAGATATTTTTTATTACCTTTAGCATCAATAATACTACATTCAAGTGAGGCAGCCTTTTTGCTAGTTAAAAGATTTGCAAAAGTTGTATGTGCTCTTAATACATCTTCTTCAATAAGATGGGAATAAAATAGTTTTACACTTGGTTTAGTAGTTTCTTTATCAAGAGCGTAAATTTTGTAACTCTGCTCAGACCAGATAGATTCATTTGTAACTAAATCAATTTCCCAATTACTAATATTAGCCATAGCCTCTAGTTCTCTAAGGATATCTTCTTTAGATAACTGTTTATCTATTTTTACATTATCACATAGTTTTGACGACATACTTATCCTTGATATTGCACATT
>WFPU01000112.1 GCA_015487435.1 Sulfurimonas sp. | reverse complement strand
CTCCGTGATAGTTCAGTAATAATGAGGCAACCGGCAGCATCACTCGCAGATAGTTCAGCGCCCCGTGGCCGGCACACGCCAACACACCGCCAGCGCACAACAGGCCACCCCGCGCGCCAGGTCAGTGGCCCGCAGGGGCGCTTTCCCGTGGCGGTGGACAGTAACCTAACCGCACACGCTCCCCAACAACGCATATGGTGCAGGGCGGCATTGGAGTAACATCGGAAGAGCGGAGAAAAGAAAAAAATGAGTAGATTTACCCAAAGGAAAGTGTAGGCTGACATCGCCCCGCACCATATGCAAAACCGTTGTGGTGCATTAAAAGAAAGATGAAATGATAAAAAAAATAGAATTAACCAAATTTAAAAAATATAAAAATAAAACCATTTTGTTAAAACCGAAAGAGGTTACAATTTTAGCTGGTGGAAATAATTCTGGGAAATCGACATTATTGCACGCTATAGCTATTTGGGAATTTTGTAAGTTAATCCTTGAATTAGAAAAAGGAAAAAAATCATTGTTACAAAACAATAGGGAACAAGGATTGGGCATTAGTGCAGATGAATTTTTACCTATTGCTATTCCAACTCTTAAACATCTCTGGACCAACTTAAAAACACAAAAAGAAGGCACTGATATTGATGGATATAATTTAAAAATAAAGTGCTATTGGGACAATAATGTTTATGAAGAAAAATACTTGGAAATAAGTCTTTCATTGGCAAATGATAGGTTATTTATCAAAGTTACTAATTCGAATTTAGATGAAAGTGATTATATCCCAACCGCAGCATACTTGCCGACATTCGCAGGCATTCTAGAAAAAGAAAATAAAGTTAGTTTAGCCGAAAGAAGAAAATATATAGGAAAAGGTTTGGCAGGCTCTGTATTAAGAAATTTATTGTTAGAATTAAGTGACAATAATAAGCAGAAAAGAATAAAATTAAAAGAAGGTAAATCTAAAATACCAACTAAAAAATTGAAAGAATTTAAAAATACTGATCCTTATGAACTTTTAATACAAAATATTAGAACATTGTTTAAAACAGGTATCCGAATAAAAGATTTCAATGATTTATATCATACTTCAATAAGAATAGATAGTTATAAAGGGGATTTTACCGATAAAGGCGTTTTTAAAAAACACTCCTCATACAATTACCGTGATTTAATGGTTGAAGGTAGCGGGTTTCTTCAATGGTTAAATGTGTTTACTCTAAGTCTTAATCCCGATATAGATATTATTTTATTAGATGAACCTGATGCTCATTTACATCCAAGTTTACAAATTGATATGATAAATGAATTAAAAAAAATTGGAAAAGACAAACAAATATTAATTGCGACTCATTCATCTGAAATAATTAAATATGTTGAACCTGATGCTATACTTAACATTAATAATTCACCAAAATATTTATCAGAAGAAAAACAAAAGGTTGGATTATTGGCTGGTATTGGTTCTGAATATTCACCATTACTTGATAAACTAAAAAAAACAAGAAAAGTATTGTTCGTTGAAGGTAAAATAGATTATGATGTGTTAAAAACTGTTAGTGAGTTGATTGATGAAAAATTATCCGATGATATTGCATGTTGGATTACATCAACCGGACATAAGGAAAGGAAGCATCTATTTAATGAATTAAAAAAAGAAATACCTGGTTTAATAGGTTTTAGTATTAGAGACAGAGATGATGAAGCCATCAATACAGTAGATGAAGTTTTAAATGATAAAACCCATTCAAATCTAGATGCTGATTTGAAGTTAAAGAAATGGAAAAGAAGGAATATTGAAAGCTATTTAATAATTCCAAATTTAATAGCTAGTATTTCAGGTCATCAATTAGATGATATCAGACAGCATCTGGCAAATAATTTTGCAATTGCAATTCCAGACAATTATACTGTCTCGAATGTTCCAGAAACATTACTACAATTAGATGGAAAAAATGTATTAAAAGAGAATGAAAATAGTATTGAAAGAAGATTCAACATTACCAGAAAAGAAATAATAGAAAAACTAACTACTGAACATTTATGTGAAGATTTAATAATAATGGTAAGAGAAATAAATCAACATTTTAATGATTAAACGCACCACAACAACGCATATAGCGCATAGCTTAGTTTTCGTCTTCGGCTGACAAAGACAATAGAATATTTCGTAAATTGGGCTATGATTTAAACCAGACGACAAGCATACGCTACGCGCCATATGCCTGCCGTTGTGTGCAAGCTTATAAAAGATTTCACCAACTCGGATAAAAATAAAAAAATAAACCTATAGGTTGATTCAATGAAAATAGTTCGTATATTTGCAGACCAATTATTTAGTTTTCACTATGACAGTGAGACTAATAATGAGTTACATAGATTATTAACATTATGGAACGATATAGAATATTTATATCAGTTTGTCGTGCAGAATAAAAAAGATGCACCAAAAAATATATCTATTGAAGCTTTAGTAAGTCAACTCATTGATAATGCAAACGATATTGATGATACACTTTATGAAATATCAAATACTCCAGAAAAGTGTCTGGAGGAATTCTTTAAACCTTTGGATAACCAGGAATACAAAATCGTTGAACTTTCTAAGCAAAAAGCAAGAAAAAATTATTTGAGATTATACGCAATTAGAATTGATAAAAATTGTTTTGTAATAACTGGAGGGGCAATAAAATTTCACCACTTAAACAAAGACAGAAAACATACACAAAAAGAAATGCAAAAAATTAATAAATGCAGGGATTATCTAAAAGGTAATGGTGTATTTGATTCTGATTCATTTTATGAATTTTTAAAAGAACAACTATGAGCAACAAAGAGAAATTTCTTCAACTCGTTTCAGATGAAGACACAAATACATTAGAAGAAGTAAAGCTGCGAATTAAAAATCGTGCAATGTTGAGAGAGTCTCAGCAAATTGCTCTAAAGGTTTTAATGAAATTAGACAAATTAGGATGGTCGCAAAAAGACCTGGCAAAAGCAATGGGAGTTTCACCACAACAAATTACAAAAATCGTTAGTGGAAAAGAGAATTTGACCATTAAAACTCAAATCCAATTGCAGACTATTTTAAATATTCCAATTTTGGCCAGCTACTATGAAAACAGAATAACGGAAATGGATCAGTTGATCTTAACCCTTGAAAGAAGAGTTGAAAAAATAGTTGCTCAAACTATTAAGATTAGTAATGATTATCAGGCAACAAAAACTATGAAGTTAGATAGGTATAATTATTCACGAGAATATTATCAAGAACTTGCTGTATTATGAAAAAAGAAAATACTCAAATAGGTTTTACGTTAATTGGAATCAAAACGGAGCAGTTTGCTATTTTTGAAGAGAATTATTCTCTAAAAAAAGAAACAGGTTTAGGCACACAGTTACAGTTTAAGTTAGACCAAAAAAATAAGCAAATCGGAGTGTTTCTTGGATTTGAATTTATGCAAGGTAAGAAGGTGTTCTTAAAAATTGAAGTAAGTTGTCACTTTAAAATTGAGGAAAATTCTTGGGAAACCTTTGTAAACCAGGGTAAATTAGTTGTGCCAAAAGGGTTTTTGGCTCATTTAGCAATGATAACCACAGGAACAACGAGAGGTATTTTATTTGCTAAAACAGAATCAAGTCCATTTTCAAAATTTATCATTCCTACATTAAATGTTGCAGAAATGATTAAAGAAGACGTCTCTTTTGATATGTCAATTGAATCATGATAGCATTTTAAGCGCTGTTTTTAGGTGATTATTTATAGTAACTAATGATAGAACGCCAGCACACAACATTGTATAAGCGTAATGCGGGCTTAAGTGCTAAACATGAATGATTTAACTATAAATAAACAGTTGAGGAAATTGAAAGTAGAGTGCTACGAAAACCCGCACTACGCTTATACTTACCGTTGTAGGGCATTTAAAGAAAAGAATATTGAGCAAGAAACTTAAATATGGAATTTTGACGATTGGAGTAATATTATTAATCGGTTTTATACTCAAAGGGAAAATTACACACGAAAAATTTGACTCTAATAAGTGGAAAAACTGGACGGAATCTGAAACCGAATGGTCTTTAAGATGGGATATGATGAACAGTTTGAGAAAAAACTATGAATTGAAAGGAATGAGCAAGAAGCAGATTTTAGAATTATTGGGAGAACCCGAATCCCAAACAGAAAGTGAGTTTTTTTATTATTTAGGCTACTCAAAACTTGGAATCAATACAGGAAGACTGACAATTAAATTTGAAAAAGATAAAGTAGTTGACTATTCGGTTTGGGACGGATAAATAAAAAAGTAATTAATGGAATTTTTAACTTTTGTCACATCAATAGTTTTATTAATTGGCCTGATTTTATCTCCAATTCTGTTATTCATTAAACTAGGAAAATCAAAATTAAGTTTTTCGACTTATTTAATTTTAGGATTTGTAATCACATTAGGAATCACTTTAACTTTTGCTTGGTGGGCAGACTATTCCGACAAATTATTATTGAACCATTATGGATATGACTTGAATGCAATGAACGACTTTGAACGATACGGTAATGTAAAGAGTGAAAATTTGGAAAAAGTTAAACAAATTGAAATTAGTTACTTCGGAATAGGTTGGCCATTAAAAGCCATTATGACTTATATTTTTTATTCACCGTATTTGATAATTATATATTTAATCGGAATAAAATTTAGAAAAATAAAACAGAAAAGAATAAAAACGCCCTACAACAATGTATATAAGGCATTGGGCGAGTAGGAGCTTAATAAGATATTATGAACATTAATGAACAGTGTAGTAAATTGAAAAACAAGTGTTTCAAAACGCCCAACACCTCATATACAGACCCGTTGTATGCCATGCAAAAACATGCAATAATATGAAAACAGAACTTAATAAAAGATATAAAGTAGGATATGGAGAGATAAAACTCTTTAATGAAATGAGTGATATTCTGAAAAAATCATATAATATCTCTTATGTAAGAAAAACTCATTCTCATTATGTTTCTTTTAACTCAAAAACTATTAAGAAACGTGTTCGTAGAGAAATATCTGACTTATGGCTAATAATGTATTCAAAAAAGAGAAAGGTTGCAAAAATGACTTTTTTACAAGCAAAATTTCATAAAACAAAGACTTATTTGCCATTTAAATTTACAGGAGAATATTTTCAGT
>WFPU01000111.1 GCA_015487435.1 Sulfurimonas sp. | reverse complement strand
ATTCTTTATAGGATGGTTTTTAGTTTATTTTTTAACTCACTAACAATGATTATATATGTTTTATTCTAATTTGTCAATAAAATATTAGATATCCACAACTAGTGCTCAAAACCAATTATATAGTAAGTTTCTTTATTTTCTAGTTTATTTATCTTTACTTTAAATTTATCACTAAAATGTTTTATCTTTTCGTGTGCTATATCTGCTATTGTAGAGTTAATAGCATCTACTTTAATTTTGAAGTAATCTTTAGAATTTGACATAGCTACATAAGAACTATCGGCTTTTAAATGATCATGTAAATCCATAATATGTTTTTGTATTTTTTCATAACCTATAGTATTTTCTTCTATTTTTTTTAATTGAGCTAATAACGCTTCATTTGGTGCATAACCTAATTGTATGAGCATCGCCTCTCTTTGCATCTGTTTCCTTTTTTTGTTTTGCACAATAATAACAATATTTTGTAAATATTCAGAATCTATTTATTTGTATATACTATAATTATAGTATACTAAACAAAAAAAGAGCTAGCATGACAGAAGAGATACTTAAAAGAATAAAGCAACTTCCTCCACTACCAGAATCAGCTATAGAGATTGAAGCTGTATATCAAGACTCAAATTCTAGCTTTAACGATATGGTTAGAATTTTAGAAAAAGACCCACTTTTAACAGCAGATATTTTAAAAGCTGCTAATTCACCTTTGTATGGATTTTCTCGTGAGATAAATGCAATTTCTCAAGCTGTAGGCTTATTTGGCATGGGAACAGTTCGTGGATTTGCTCTTGCAAGTATTGTTAAAAAAAGCTTTTCACTTGATTTAACCCCATATGGGATTACAAATGAGATGTTTTCAGCGCTTTCAAAAAAACAACATGCACTTATAACTGTTTGGTGTGTTAAAAAAGAAAATAAGTTAATGGGCGTACTATCTCCAGCAGCATTTCTTGTAGAGATTGGTAAAGTAATTATAGCTCAACAAATAATTATAGATAATAAGCAAGAAGAGTTTCGTGATGCACTAAAAGAACTTCAAAATGTTGAAGCTGCTGAAGAAAAGGTGGTAGGTGTAAGAACTCCTGAAGTTAGTGCGACCATCTTTAAACTATGGAAATTTGAGGATGGCTTAGTTGATACTATAGCAAATTGTCAAAATCCAGATCAAGCATTAGAAGAAGATAAAAAAGCTGCTCAAATATTAAATGTAGTTCGTGAAGCAGTCACCCTAAAGGGTACTACTTCTGAGCAAAGTATTCAAAATGCTAAAAAGCTTATTGAAAAATACGACCTAGATATGGAAGGTTTTGAAAAAGCTCTTGAGCATGTAGTATAACCAAAATTGAAATCTCTGTTAATAAGACTTACACATGGCTTGAGTGAGTTAGATATATCTCCAGAAGAGTCCAAGGATGTAAATAATTTTTTATCAAAAAAATATATTACAAAAAAAAACAATACATATATTTTTAATTCAAAATATCGCGCAGGAACATTAGGTTTAGTGCAAAACTCTACTGCTTATTTAAATGTAATAGGTGAGACTACTAAAGATTTGTTTATTGGTGAGGGCGATTTAGGCGAAGCTCGTGAGGGTGATTTGATAATTGCTCAAAGAATTTTAGGCCAACGGGGAAAACCAAGTGCAAAAATAGCTGAAATTGTTGGTCGCGCACAAACCTATAGTGTTGCTTATGTTAAAATCAAAGATACCCATAAATCATTAGTTGATATAAAAACAGATTATCCTATCGGCATAGAGATAACACAAGAGGAACTAAATAGATACAAAATTGGTGAAATATTTAAAATCAATAATCAAAACGGAATGATTATGCAAAGCTTAGGGCTGATGGATGATCCACTAGTTGATGAAAAAATTGTACTTGCTGAGTTTAATAAGCATGATGAGTTTGATGAAGAGGTTTTAAAAATTGCAACATCATTTAAAGAGGTAGACGCAAATAAACATCCATCAAGAAAAGATTTAAGAGATTTAAGTTTTTGTACTATTGACCCAGTTACTGCAAAAGATTATGATGACGCAATATACTATGATGATGAAAAATCAACCCTTTATGTAGCTATTGCCGATGTAAGTGAGTATGTTAAACCTTTTGGTGCTATAGATAATGAAGCAATATATAGAAGTTTTTCTATCTACTTACCTCATCGCTCTATACCTATGCTCCCAAGACAATTAAGTGAAACACTTTGTTCTTTACAACCACATGTTGATAGATTGGCTTATGTTTTTGAGATGAAACTAGACCTTAACACTTTAGAGGTGATAAAATCAGATGTATATGAAGCGATAATCCATTCAGATAGAAGATTTAACTATGAAGAGATAGATAGTTATTTTGAAAAAAAACTCAAAGCAAAAAACTCTAAAGAAGAGGAGATTTTTGAGTGGATAACAAAACTAAGAGATATCACTGATAATTTAAAAACAAAACGCTTAAAAATTGGTTATGATTTTCGCTCTAATGAGATTGAGATGAAAATAGATGAGAATGGAAAATTAATCTCTACATCTATTGCAAAAGAGACTCCATCACACGCTTTAATAGAAGATTGTATGCTTTTGGCAAATAAAGCCGCAGCAAATCAATTTACACGTGGAATTTTTCGTATACATGAGCAACCATCCCAAAATAAACTACAAAGTCTTTATCAGGAATTAGCTGGAATTGGGATATTTGTAGATATAAAAGATACAACCAAAGATACGATATCTGGCATTCAAGAACAGGCTAGTACATTAAACCTTGAAGCTGAAGTTGATGCTCTTATAATTCGCTCACAGATGCGTGCTAGATACACTCCATTAAATGTTGGACATTTTGGTTTGGGTTTTGATGCTTATACACATTTTACTTCACCTATTAGAAGATATAGCGATTTGATTGTACATAGACTTTTAAAAGCTATAAATAAAAATGATACCAAGGAGGGTTCTTATGTTCTTAGAAATATTGAATCGCTAAGTATGACCATTAGTGAAAAAGAGCGTGAAGCAGCTACAATTGAGCAAGACTTTATGGCTAGAAAATTTACAAGATGGGCAAAAGAAAATCTTACAAAAGTTTTTAAAGCTAAAATAATCTCAACAGACCCAGAATTAAAAGCAGACTTAACTGATGAGATACAAGGAGCAAGATTAATAATCACATCATCTGATAATGTTGTTTTGTTTCAGGATGTTAAAGTTAAACTAGATAGGGTAGATATCCCTAAAGCCAAAATATATGCAAGTATCGTGGGTGATGATGTATAAAAATGAGCTAGATAGACATATTCAAAACTCTACTACTTCAAACAGCTTTGTCTTTTTTGGGGAGAGCAGTTTTTTAATAGATATCTACACTAAAAAAGTATCAGAGATAGATGATGCATCAATATTGAATTTTTACTATGATGAGTATGATTTCAACTCTGCAAAAGCACATCTCTCACAAGCATCACTCTTTGGTGGTAATAATGTGCTGATAATTAAAAGTGAAAAAAAGGTTCCAAAAAAAGAGCTTGATATATTTGTAGACTTATGTGAGAAAAACAGTGATAATCTTTTTGTATATGCTTATTATGGAAGTGATCATAAAGCTTATACAAAAGCATTTGCAAAAAAAAGTACCATAAGTGTAAGATTTTTTAATCCAAACCATAATGAATCTCTTGGAATTATAACCAATATAGCAAAAATGAAAAATGTAGATATAGACAGGTACGCTATATCCCATCTTCTAAACATTCATAATGGCGATATAGCACTCTCATCTAACGAGATAGATAAATTTAAAGTCTATGATAGAGCTATAACTACTAAAGATATAGATAGCTTAGTTTTTGGATTAGCAGAGGTTAATATAGATGATTTAATAAAAAAGATTTTAACAAAAAAAGATTTTAAAGATGACCTCTTAAATATTCTAGAACATGGAGAAGATGAGATAAGAATTATTACAGCAATTACAACTTATCTTACTCAACTATATATATTTAATATCTATATAAGAGTACATGGGACGCCAAATGCACTAGAGATACTAGGATACCCTGCTCCAAAATTTGTAGTTGATGAAAAAGCAGCTCTTTGCTTAAAATTTAAACCAAATACTTATTACAAGCTTCATAATCTGCTACTAAGTAGCGAACTAAATATGAAATCTTCACATCTAGATAAATCAGCAATACTTCTATCCACACTAATAAGAGTTCAGCAATTACTTTAAACTATTTAGTAACTCATTGAACCAGCATTTAGAAGTCCTATAGAAATTGATATAAATGCCATCAAAACACCTACTGGGACTACACCTTGCTCTATTAGTTTTTCAACTGAGTATTTGCCCTTTGCTCTTGTCATAATACAAGCAAATACAAGCTGAATCACCATTGCAACACCAGCCCAAACTAAGAAGTCAGAATAAGATACTGAACTAATAAGTGCACTATAAAGAGGGATACAAAGACCAAGAATAGCACCACCAAAACCTATAGCTGCTGAAGTATTATTGTCTTTAAATATCAATTTATAATCATCATACGGTGTAACTAACGCGTAAAGAAAAAGAAAAAGAATAACAACTGCAACAGCAGTTAAAAAGAAAAGTCCAAAAGATAAAAATGATTCTAATAGCATATTATATGTCCTTATATAAATGTATGAAATAGTACCTAATAAGTGTTAATGGCTAAGAACAAATACAATAATTGATACAGAATAACAAAAAAAGCTCTATAAGAGGTTATAATACTACAAATATTAAATAAAATAGGAAATGCTATGAATTATCAAAATGAAAAGTTACCAAAAGGTGCTGTAAAAGTTGGCGAAACACCAAATATGACTGAGCTTACAGTTGTAAAAGGAATTTTGAAAAATCATCTTGCACCAAAGGGTAAAATTGGTCTAGTTGTAGTTGAAGAGGGATCTTTAGAATATGTATGGGAAGATGACAAAGACAATATACTAGTCGCTGATAAAGATCATCCTATAGTTATAGAATCTGAAAGATATCATCATATTGTTATTACAGGTCCAGTTGTTTTTCGTGTAGAATTTTATAAAGTGTTAAAAGAAAATGAAGAGTATAAAGATGGAGAGAGACCAGGTGAAGCTTTTTGTGAGTGTATGGAGTAAATACAACAACGCACTAAATGCGCGTTATTGTATTAGTTAGTGTCTTGGTTAACAATTTTGTTTGAACCAATCCATGGCATCATTTCACGAAGTTTATTACCAGTTTTAGTGATAAGCTTTTCTTTGTCATTTGCACGCTCTGCATTCATACGAGGATAACCTGCTTGACCCTCAAGAATGAAGTCTTTTGCAAATCTACCATCTTGAATCTCTTTTAGGATCTCTTTCATAGCTGCTTTAGACTCTGCATTGATAACACGCTTACCGGAGACATAATCACCATACTCAGCAGTATTTGATATTGAATATCTCATATCAGCGATACCACCCTCAAACATTAAATCAACAATTAGCTTAAGTTCATGCAAACACTCAAAGTATGCAAGTTCAGGAGCATAACCAGCTTCAGTTAAAGTTTCAAACCCAGCTTGAACTAATGCAGTAGCACCACCACATAAAACAGCTTGCTCTCCAAAAAGATCAGTTTCTGTTTCATCTTTGAAAGTTGTTTCAATAATTGCAGTGCGTCCACCACCAATAGCAGATGCATAAGAAAGAGCTAACTCTTTAGTAGTTCCACTTGGGTCTTGACCAACAGCGATAAGGTCAGGAATACCACCACCACGAACAAATTCAGAGCGTACAGTATGTCCAGGAGCTTTTGGAGCAATCATAGTAACATTGATATTACTAGCAGGATTCACACGACCATAGTGGATGTTAAAACCATGACCAAAAGCAATAGTAGCACCATCTTTTAAGTTTGGAGCGATTTCATTTTCATAAATCTCAGCTTGATTTTCATCTGGAAGAAGAATCATAACAACATCTGAACATGCAGTAGCTTCAGCAATACTAAGAACTTCAAATTTTTTCGCTTGGGCTTTAGTCCATGAAGAACCACCTTTACGAAGACCTACACATACTTCAACACCTGAATCTCTTAAGTTTTCTGCGTGTGCGTGTCCTTGAGAACCAAAACCAATCATTGCAACTTTTTTGCTTTTAATAAGGTCTAAACTTGTATCTTTGTCATAATAAACATTTAATGCCATCTGTAATTCCTTCATTTTTTTTATTACGGTAGCGAAAATAATTCCGTTACCTACGCTAACGCTTAGTTTCCTTTAGCAGGAAGCTCATTGTGCTAGTGCAATTACATATAAAATATATTAGTTTTATCTTATATTATATGAAAATTTTGTCGCATTATACTCAATTAAAGCAAAAACTTTTATAATGTCAATAAAAATTTAGGAAATGTTATGAAAAAATTTAATCTTTTTAATGAAGTGATTGTTGTAAATAAGTCAGATCTGCAAAATATAATGCTAAAAGGTGAAGAGTTCGGTATAGATATTTATGGAAATATTATCGATAATTCTTCATATACTAAAGATGATATATATATTTTTAAAGGTAAAATAGATGCCGATTTAGAGCTAATTAAATCATTTGGGAATAAATATCAACTTGTAGAAGATGGCGATAGAGTTTTAATAAAAGCTTTTGGTAATTGGCAAGCACTTATAGAGATAAATACTCCAAATGCAACTTATGACGATACAACTGCTGATGGTGTAGGTGAATTTGAAGATGAGGGTCTTGAAAATATAGGATGGAATGCTGTTGATTTTAATGTTAACTACCGCTCACTTGTAGAAGTCCTTGAAGAAAAATGTGAAGGTACACTCCTTTGTATAGAACAAGATGATCCATATCAGTTTAGTGGATTAGGATTTATTGAAGATACTAAAGTGGCTTATGATGTTTTGTTTAAGTATGTTCAAGAGAGAATAATAGAGGTGATGAAAACAGATGATGATTATAAACGAGAAAATCTAGATAGTGATGAGCTTGAAGTTTTAGAATTTTTTAAATTATAATGACAAATATTACAATAGAATATAAACATCGAGGAAATATTGAAATCCCTGATAATAAATATGCTAAAGATATTTTTTTCAGGGTAAAACAGGCATATGCTAATCATGAAAAGATGAGTGTAAGCCTTGTTTTTTCTAAAAATAAACTACAATATTTAAAGTCTTACACTAAAGGTGGCGCTGAAGATGAACTGATTAATCTAGATTTTTATATAAAACTAGGTGAAATTTTAGGTTTTAAAACAGATGATGCTTTAAAATTAAAAAATTCAATATATCTCATAAATGATAGTGCACATAGTAATTTCAATATTACAAAACGGGTAAAACTTGTAAACAAAAAGAAAAAAACACCAACATGTCAAAGCTACATGTTTTGGGATATAGAAAATTTTTCAAGCATCTCCTCAATCTTTAGTGATTTGATTGAACCTTTTGATATAAATGATGAAAATATTTTTTTAGCTGCTAATCCTGATTCTCTTTATCTGAAAAAAGCAGAATGGGAAGCAAATCTTTATGATTATGGAAAAACTCTAAACTCTTTTAACTTTACAAAATGTGACCATGGTAAAAATGTAGCTGATGATATCTTACTTGAAAAATTTATAGATATGAAACTAAAAAACAGCGATATATATATGATGACTTTTGACAGGGAGTTAAAAGAGAGATTTGTAGAGGCGACGCATGAGAGTTGTAATCTTTTTATAATGGGGAGATAACTTATTTTTTAGCTCTTAAATACCGCTGTAAAATAATCATAGCTGAGATAGAATCAACCCTTCCATCGCGGATATATTTCATCTCACCTTTCATAAGGTTTTCAGCTTCAAGTGAACTTCCAGCTTCATCTTGATAAATAACTTCACCATCAAAATTTACTAAATTCATGAAGTGTGTAATTCTGCGACGCATCTCATCTTCACTACTTCCACCAAGTGGTATACCTATGACTACAGTATCAATCTCCCACTCCTTAATAGCTTTTTTAACCTCATCAGACGCTTGATTACGGTTTTTTCTTATAACTGCTGATAATGGAGTAACTATATCTTTATGAGCTGAGTAAGCTAGCCCTATTCTCTTAAGTCCTAAGTCTATCGCTATATATTTATTTGCCAAGACAAAAACTTCCAAACATTTTATCTAGCATCTCATCATTTTCAAAAGGTCTAGTTATACTTGCCATCTCTTTTACAGCCTCGTTTAGATGAAATGAAAATATTTCTAATTCTTGAGTATCCAAAGGCTCGTATGCTTCTTCTATATTTTTTATAGTGTTCTCAACAGCTGAAATTTGTCTATGTGAAATTAACATCATCTCATCTGAAGAGTTTGTAGTATCCATATATGTTTTTAAAACTTCAACAAGATGATTCACTTCATTTTTTGAATTTATCTCTAAATCAAAATCAATTTTAGTGTTTAGAAATTTAGATTCTAAATCTATCTTATTTTTAACATATATAACTTTTTTATCTTTAGAATGTGACTTTATGAGTGAGATGATTTGTTCATCTTCTTCATCTGATTCGCGAGAGTTATCAAATAGTGCTACAACTATATCACTCTGTTCTATCGCTTCAAGACTTCTTTTTATACCAATACGCTCTATCTCATCATCTGCTTCACGGATTCCTGCTGTATCTACCATACGAATTAGATGAGTTCCTATTTTAACACTCTCTTCTATAGTATCGCGAGTTGTTCCTGCTATATCACTTACAATCGCTCTCTCATAACTAAGAAGTGAATTTAAAAGTGAACTTTTTCCAACATTTGGTTTTCCAACTATTGCTACACGAAAACCCTGCATGAGACCTTCGCGACTTTTACTAGCGTTTAGAGTTTTTTCTAACGATTTACTCAAAGCTTGAAGTTTATCTTTTATTTGTTGTATTAAATCCTCTGGTAAATCTTCCTCTGCATAATCAATACTAACTTCACTATATGCTAATATATGAATTATTTCATCACGCACCGATTCAATATACTCTTTAAGTGAGCCTTTCATCTGTTGTGCGAGTATCTTTGCAGCATCTTCACTTTTTGCTTCAATTAGTTGTGCTATCGCTTCTGCTTCACTCAGATCAATTCGTCCATTAAAAAATGCACGCTTAGAAAACTCCCCCGCTTGTGCTAATCTAGCTCCATATGCTAAACATGCTTTTAAAATAGTTTGTGCAACTATAAAACCACCATGACATTGAATCTCAACTACATCCTCTGCTGTAAATGAAAAAGGTGCTTTAAAATAGATAACAATTGACTCATCAATTAAATCATTTTCTTTATCATATATATTTGATAGTGTTGCGTATCTTGGAGTTAAAGTTTCTTTTTTTCTTAAAGAGTTTGAAGTGAGCTCTAAAGCAATAGCTAAAGCATTATCTCCACTAAGGCGAATAATTGCTATAGAACCTATACCATTAGCAGTTGCAATGGCACAAATCGTATCATGAGTTGTTGTGGTAATCATTTACTATGATGTATTTTAATCCATCACGAGTTGTTCTGATAGCTACATACTTATTAGGATAAGTGTTGCGTAACTCTTTAAGTGCTATTTGGACCAATACACCATCAAGTATCTTAGTTTGAGCGCGACCATCACGATTTACATTTTCAAAAACACTTTCTAAATAACGAGATACTGATTCTTCTTGATTTTTCAAAAATTCTGCAATTTCTAAACGGAGGCTTACTCTATATTTTGTATTTATCCAATTAAAAAGCATATATGACAAAGCTTTATATCTATAACCCTCTTTCCCTATCAAAAGGGCTGCATCAGCACCACTAAATTCTATAAGTAGTGTAGAATTATCATATGCACTTACGAGAATCTCATCTATATCAAAACATGTTTTTTCAAAAAGTTTATTAATATCTTTTTTAACATCTGCCACTATATCTTTTACATCTACACTATTATCTTTTGATGATTCTTCATAAGACTCTTCATCCATTTCATCATCTTCAATATCTTCAATACCATCAAATCCATCATCTTGCATACTAACAAAAGATTGAGGCATTATAGTATCGTTAAACAATCCTTGAGTTGGCTTTTTCTTTTCATTTTGTTTTTTTGGAGGTTCTTTTGTAGGTTCTTTTATAACAGAAGATTCACTAGAAGACTCTTGAAGTTTATTTACCTCTAAAGGTTTTATGCTGGACTCTTTAAGTCTATTAACTTTTGTAGCTTGATTAGGTTCACTAGAAAGTTCTGTATTTATCCCTTTAGCAGCTACAATAATTGCAGTTTTTTTGAAAAATCCTAAGAAGCCACTAGCTGGAGTCTGCACTACCTCAATGTTTAGATTTATTACAGAACACCCTAGTTTTGAAGCTGCTTTTGCATAAGCTTCTTCTAGGGTAGCTGCTTCAATCTTAATCATCTTTCTTTGCCTCACTATGGTGTTTAGCAGCTTCTCTTGCATTTTTTGCATTTTCAATTTGTTGGTTTACAATAAACTGCTGTGCGATTGAGAAAAGATTGTTTACAAACCAGTAAAGAACTAAACCTGATGGAAAAGTCAAGAAGAAAAATGTAAAAATTATTGGTAAAAATTTCATTATTTTTTCTTGCATTGGGTCTGTAAAAGTTGTAGGTGTAAGTTTTTGTTGAAAATACATTGACGCACCCATAAGGATAGGTAAGATAAATGTAGGATCCATACGAGAAAGATCGTCTATCCACAGTGCCCACTCAGCACCTTGAAGTTCAACAGCATTTAAAAGTACACGATATATTGCAAAAAATACAGGAATTTGTAACAACATTGGTAAACATCCACCAAGAGGATTCGCACCATGTTTTTTGTAAAGATCCATAACAGCGGCATTCATACGCTGTGGATCGCCTTTATATTTTGCTTGAACCTCTTTGACCTTTGGCGAAATTTCTTTCAATTTTGCCATTGATACCATACCTTTGTATGTTAAAGGATATAAAACAAGTCTAATCATAAGAGTTAGAGCAACAATTGACCAACCCCAATTTCCAAAAATTTCATGTAGCCAAGAGAGAAGAGCAAATAGTGGCTTTGAAGCAAATGTAAACCAACCATACTCAATTGCATTAGTTAAAACAGGATTTATATTTTTAAGAGTTTTGTATTCTTTTTGTCCAATGTAACCATTAAAACTCATGTTTTGTAATGCATCAAAATATATTACTGGGTTATTTTCACGATCTCTCTCAACTATGATATTTGTATCTTTTGCAAAGCCATACATTATAGTTGCTGCATATTGATCAAAAGCAGATATCAACTCAACACCTGTAAATGATTTACGCCCCTCTGCGTCACCATCTTCTATAATTGTTACTATCTCATCATCTGTATAAACCATAGCTCCAGAAACTGTCATCAATTGCTCAACAACCTCTGGTCTTTGTCCTAAGTATATAAAGTGTCTCTTATCTTCTGATAGATTTACATCAATATCATAATGCCCATCAGGATAAAAAGTGATCTCTTTTGTAACAGTTAAATTTGATAATTTTTGGGTTAACACAACTTTTTGTGGCTCTGTAGTCAATTCAATATTTGAAACAGAAGCAGTATAAGGAATTTGAGTAGCTTCTTTATTTAAGTCGTTATCTAAAAATCTAACAAATAGTGGTTTTGTTCCAGTTTTTGAAATCAATTGAGCATGATTATCATCTAAATCATTATATTTATTATCTAAAAGCTCCATAGATGAAATACGCCCTAATGTATCCATTTTTAAAATAAACTTTTCATTTGTAACAGTTAAAATATTATTTGATGTTGCTACATTAACAATCTCTTTATCACTTAATACATGCCCGGCTGCTGCTTCAACTATTTGTTGTGTAGAATCTTGTTTAATTCCAACCTCTTGTATAGTATTATTTGTAACTTCTTGAGGTTCCTCCGGTGGAAAAATAGATGTATAAGCTACGAAAAATATAATAGATAGCGCTACTGCTAACATAAGTCTTTGATTTGGTGTCATCTTTTCAAACACGATTACCCTTTATATAAAAAATTTTTTATGATATAAAATTTGTTCTTTTTGTTGGGAACAAGCCAATACTTTACAGAATCAATACTCATCAATGTAGGTTTTTTATGAAGCTTATTTAACAACGGATATTCTACCCCACCATCGAATAATTGATTACAACGTAGTATTCTAGTCAAAGTGTTATAAAAAGCACTTAAAAGTGAGTTATTCTCAAAGTTTAATTTAGCATATTCACTACAAGTTGGGTAATATCGACAACTTCCATATCCAAAAAGTGTAAAAATTTTTTGGTAAATCCATAATAATTTAAGTAAAACACTTCGCACGAGTTAATACTTTTTTGAAATCATGTTCTAAATCTTTAAAAGGAATTTGACTTGTTGATTGCTTAGCTACAAATACATATGAGCCATCTTTGAGTGATGAGGAGTACTGATTAAAGAGAGAGCGAAGTCTTCTTTTTGAGCGATTTCTAACTACAGCGTTACCAATTTTTTTAGTAGCGGTAAAGCCAATTCTTTTCGTACCCTCTTTTAAAAAGTAAAAAAGTACCACTGAATTAGAGTGCGAATTTTTACCTTTGTTATATACATATTGAAACTCTTTATGAGCCTTCAACATATAAAAGTTGCCTAAACTGACAATCTTTTACGACCTTTAGCTCTACGACGGCTTAGTATATTGCGACCATTTTTAGTCGACATACGGTGTCGAAAACCGTGAGTTCTTTTTCTTGGAGTATTATGGGGTTGGTATGTTCTTTTCATGCCATTCCTTCATTTAAATTAAGTCCGACATAATACATAAGTATTACTTAAAGAGTGGTTAAGCATAGTTTTGTCATACTACTCACATGAAAAAAAATATTATTCTTGTATTATTTTTGCTATCATCCGTTAATTTATATGCTGTGCAAACTGTCTTAGTACCATTTATTGGATCTGCATCATATGAAGATCAAACTAAAGAAGCCGATTTTCAATTTGGGATATACGCCAATATTAAAGATAATAAAAATACTTATGAACTTGTATTTGAGCACAAAAACATATCTTATGTAACTGATACAAGTAATACAAACCAAAATGATTTTACCTTTTTATATACATATGACACCACTCAATCATTAATATTTCGTGGAGCTATCCATCATATATTTAGCAACCTTAAAAAAGACAACAATACATTTATTGCACTTGTAGGTGTTGAAAAACTTAAAAATAAATACAGATACGGAATCAATATATCTCAATCAAAATATAATGATGACTCTTTAACAAATTATGTCCATCAAATAAGCCCGTATTTTGGAATTAACTTCGGAGAACAAAATTCTTTAATGGGTAATTTTTATGCAAAAATAACTTATGATTCTATATATCCAAATGGTAAAAACCAAAATTTGAACGATTCATATAATTCTTTAACTGCAAGCTTTACACAATACAAAGATAAGATGGAAAACACATTTAGATACTGGTTTGGCGAACAACTATATTCAGTAAGAGATAATGCAATGACTGTATATAACTTAGACGATATTCACAGTGGTGGTTTTTTATTATCTAGTAAATACAAATTTACACAAAAATATGTTGGGCAGTTTTCATATATTAATGAAGATTTTAAATCTTTTGGTGCTACAACTGATTCAAATATGAATAGATTTTTATTCTCTGTAACTTTTAATTATTAATTGGGCTCTCTGAACAATTAGCTATTAGATTCTGGATCAAGTCCAGAATGACATAATTATCGTCACCCTAAACTTGATTTAGGGTCTAGTTTCTAATTAATCAGAGAGTTCAATTATTAATTCCCATTTTAATATCCCTAAAGTACATTTTTAGTATAATCACATATTAATTTTTCCATATTAAGGATTTCGATGCGTGGTTATAAGATTTTTGCTGGAACAGCCAGTATTGATTTTGCAAATGAGATTTGTAAAATTTTAGATGTGCCTTTAGCTAAGGCTGAGACAAAAACATTTAGTGATGGTGAGATTTCAGTGCAAATTGCTGAGAGTGTTCGTGGTCGAGATGTTTTTATAGTTCAATCAACTGGGTCTCCATCAAATAACACACTTATGGAACTTCTTATTATGACTGACGCTCTTAAGCGTTCATCTGCTCAAAGTATTACTGCTGTTGTTCCATACTATGGTTACGCAAGACAAGACAGAAAAGCTGCTCCTCGTGTGCCTATTACTGCTAAACTTGTTGCAAATCTTTATGAAACTGCTGGAATTGACAGAGTTGTGACTATTGATTTACATGCTGGTCAAATTCAAGGTTTCTTTGATATCCCTGTTGATAATCTTTATGGTTCAATAACATTTGAGCAATATATAAAAAGCAAAAACCTTAAAAATCCTATTATTGCTTCTCCAGATATTGGTGGTGTTGCCCGTGCTAGATACTTTGCAAAAAGAATGGGCTTAGAGATGGTTATAGTTGATAAGCGTCGTGAAAAAGCAAATGAAAGTGAAGTTATGAATATCATCGGTGATGTAGATGGTTATGATGTTATTATGATAGATGATATGGTTGATACTGCGGGAACTATGGTAAAAGCAGCAACTGCACTTAAAAACAATGGTGCATCCTCTGTAATGGCATGTGCTACTCATGGTGTTTTAAGTGGAAAAGCATATGAAAACTTAGAAAATGGTGAACTTGATGAGCTTATCATTACAAACACACTGACTACAAAGCCACATAAAAAAATTAAAGTGTTATCAGTAGCTCCACTTTTTGGTGAAGTAATTCGTCGTGTATATCACAACGAAAGTGTAAATAGTTTATTTGAATAGGGATAAAATTGAAAAATATTAGAAATTTCTCTATCATAGCTCACATAGATCATGGTAAAAGTACATTGGCTGATCGTATCATTCAAGAGTGTGGGTCTGTAAGTGACCGTGAACTTAGTTCTCAAATGATGGACACTATGGATATTGAACAAGAGCGTGGTATTACCATCAAAGCACAAAGTGTTAGACTTGATTATGTAAAAGATGGTGAACACTACATTCTAAATCTCATAGACACTCCAGGTCATGTTGATTTTTCTTATGAAGTTTCAAAGTCACTAGCTTCAAGTGATGGAGCTTTACTTATTGTAGATGCCTCACAAGGTGTTGAGGCTCAAACAATTGCAAATGTTTATTTGGCACTTGAGAATGATTTAGAACTTATCCCTGTTATTAACAAAATCGATTTACCAGCAGCTGACCCAGACAAAGTAGCAGAAGAGATAGAGAGCTCTATAGGTATTGATGCTACTGATGCTTGTTTGGTATCTGCAAAAGCTGGTATTGGGATTCACGAGTTAATTGATGCTATAGTTGATCGTGTCCCAGCTCCTGAGGGAGATCCAGAGGCTACAACAAAAGCTATTATATATGACTCTTGGTTTGACCAGTATTTAGGCGCACTTGCACTTGTTCGTGTTTTTGATGGACAAGTCAAAAAAGGTCAAGTTATTAAACTTATGAGTAATGGGGAGGAGCATAATATCTTAGATTTAATGTACCCTCATCCTATGAAAAAGATTAAAACTAATACTATTGAGTGTGGTGAAATTGGGATTGTTGTTCTTGGTCTAAAAGAGGTTAGTGTTGTAAGTGTTGGAGATACAATAACAGATGCTAAAAACCCAGCAGCAGAGCCTGTTGGAACATACGAACCAGCTAAACCATTTGTATTTGCAGGGATTTTCCCTATAGATACTGATAAATTTGAAGATTTGCGTGATGCACTAGACAAACTAAAACTAAATGATAGCTCTTTGTCTTATGAGCCTGAAACATCAGTAGCACTAGGTTTTGGTTTTCGTGTTGGTTTTCTTGGAATGCTACATATGGAAGTGATAAAAGAGCGTCTTGAGAGAGAATTTAATCTTGATTTAATTGCTTCAGCACCATCTGTTATATATAATGTATACTTAAATAATGGTGATTTTATTAATGTTCAAAATCCTTCTCAACTTCCAGAAGTAAATCGTATTGACAGAATTGAAGAACCCTATGTTAGAGCTACAGTAATTACTCCTGCTGAATACTTAGGAAATATTATCACTCTTCTTATAAACAAACGCGGTACTCAAACTAAGATGACTTATCTTAATGAACAAAGAGTTATGCTTGAGTACGAAATACCAATGAATGAGATAGTGATGGACTTTTACGATACTTTAAAATCTATCTCTAAAGGTTATGCTTCATTTGATTATGAGCCTATTGGTTTTAAAGTTGGTGATTTAGTTAAGCTTGATATTAAAGTAGCTGGTGAAGCTGTGGATGCACTAAGTATTGTAGTGCCTCGCACGCAGGCTCTTTCTCGTGGTCGTATTTTAGTTAAAAATATGAAAGAGCAAATCCCTCGTCAACTTTTTGAAGTAGCTGTTCAAGCATCATTAGGTTCTCAAATTATTGCTCGTGAGACTGTAAAATCAATGGGTAAAAATGTTACTGCTAAGTGTTATGGTGGAGATATTACTCGTAAACGTAAACTACTTGAAAAACAAAAAGCTGGTAAAAAACGTATGAAATCTATTGGGAAAGTCCAGCTTCCTCAAGAAGCTTTTATGTCTGTATTGAAGATGGACTAAAAGAAAAACTATGAAATGTTTGATGTGTGAGAGTTTTTCACTTTCACATATCTGCAAACCGTGTCAAAAGACTTTTTTACAACCTCAAATCTTTAAAAGAAAAATCTCTAAAAATATAGAAGTTATCTCTTTTTATAAATACAATGAGATTAAAAAATTACTCCATACAAAACATACAGATATTGGTTTTTACATATACAAAATATTAGCAAAAAACTCTATGAGCAAATTTGCTTTGGAGTTTGAGTTTTCACATTGCATAACCTCTATCGCTATAGATGACAACATTAAAAATGGATATTCCCATACAGCTATCTTAAATAGCTCCCTAAAATCAAAATATATAAAACCATTACACTCAAAACTAAGAGCAAAAAACTCTATCTCTTACTCTGGTAAGAGCAAAGAGTTTAGGTTATTAAATCCAAGAAATTTTGAATTAAAAACATTTAAATCTAAAGATATTGTACTTATAGATGACATAATCACTACTGGTTCAACTCTAAATCAAGCTATACAAACTTTACAACATTATAATAAAGAGGTTCTTTTTTGCTTAACTTTAGCAGATGCCTCCCTAAAATAGCTTTTTAAATAATTTATTTAGCCCTTTATCCACTTTCTCTTTTACCTTTTGCTCTACTTTTTTCTTCACTTTATCGCCAGCTTCAGTTTTCATAAATTTTTGTAAATCAACCTTTACTTTTGGCTTCATAATATTTCCACTTAATTTTATATCTATAGGATTTTTATTTGCAACTATAGTTAGTCTTGAATCTATTGTTTGTTTAAGAGTATTTAGTTTTGTATTTTTTGTTTTAATTGCTGATTTATTTGATCTTAAATCTAAAGAAGCTACTATCTTTTCTTTATTGATGTTTGCACTTACATCACCATTAAATCTTTCTTTATAGATATCAAATTTTGCATATAGTTTTATTAAATCTAAAGTTTGATTTTTCATAACTGTAGCATCTGAAAGTTTTCCTGTAATTTTACCTTTTGCTTGTGCTAAATTATAATTAATTTTAGCATCCATAGTCCCTTTTAATAGCTCTGGATATACTAGCATTGATAATACATCCATAGTTTGAACGCCCTTTATATCTGCATAAAAATCATCATTATGAAGTTTTGCATCAATCTTTCCACCAACTACATTTGAGTGAATAGTTAAATCTAAATCTTTTGCAGATTTTAACTCTCCATTTATAGTAATTGCACCTTTCATATCTCTTTGTGTTACAAAAAAGAATTTATCTAAGGAAGGCACTTTAAGTAAATAATCAGTTATTAAAGAGCTCTCTTTAATATTAAAAGACGCTTTTTTTACACTCAAATTCGCAAGTGATGAATTTAAATTTAATTTCGTATCTACTATATCGCCACTTAATGTAGTAGTAGCTTTAGAGTTAAATGTTGTGCGAGGCATTTTTGATTCAAATTCATATGTTTTAGTTAAATACTTAGAGTTTAATAATCCATTTTTTATGTTTGAAGTAACTATACCATCAAGCTTTGAAGCTCTAACATCTTTAATATCAATATCTATATCCATAATACCATCTGCGTAATGTGGCTGTTGCAACATATAAAGAATATTTTGAAGCCTCATATCACGAATGTTTGCTTTGATTCTTTTTGGCTCAAAATCAAAGAGGGTTACATTGTATCTTGTTTTACTTTTTGCAACATCTGAAGTTCCTTCTACTTTCATATTTTCTTTTGAACCTTTTAAAGTTCCTTTTGTGTAAAAAGATCCACGAAGCGCAGTGCCTGTAATTGGTTGAAGTAACGCAAGTTCTTTAAATGCAATTTTATATTTCAGATCTGTTTTTAGTGGCTCAGGAATTATCTTACCAGATGAAGTTACATTTGCAAGATTTGAGTTAAAAGCATATACATAAACAACATCATCTCCTTTTAAAGTAGCATCTAATGTCATTAAAAAATTTGTTTTTGGCAAATCTATATCAAAATCTTTTTTCATCAAAATAGTGTTTATTTTACCATCTTTAGTTTTTAAAGTTATATCTCCATCTAATTTATGTGGAGTTATGTTTTTAAAATTAATATCAAGGTCTATTTTTGAACTGGCGTATGGTTTTTGCCCGCCTAATGCAAGCAATGTTTTTAAGTCTGCATTGTTCATTTTTGCAATAATAGATGTTGGATTTAAATCTGTAAGTTCTACATGATATGAAGTTTTTGAAAAAGCTACATCACTTTTACCTTCTATTGTTAAAAACTTCATATCCCCAACTGCATTACCCTTTGTGTGAAAATTTCCAACTAATTTTTGTTTTGTAAAAGGTTCAAGCGATTCTAATTCTTCAAGTTTAACTGCATAATTTATACTAAAAGCCTTGGAAAATAACGAATAGTTTCCATCTATATGGATTGTATTATTTTTATTTATCTCTAAAAATATTTCAAATTGACTCATTGATAATTGAAATTTTGTGAGTTTTGAATCCATTTTAGTTTGTTGTTTTATCTTAGATTCTACAATAGGTTGAAGCATACCATTACCAAATTCAGTAAAGGCAATTACATATACAATAGTAAACAAACTAATAACAACTCCAATAATCCAAGCTAATATTTTCATGCAAAACCTTTTTAAAATAATGTATAATAGTACCTAAAAAGATTTAAAGGCACTTTATATACGGCTTTTGCAACTTGATAGTAATAGACTAAAGTTTAATGATGCTCTTTTACTAAAATAAGACTTGACATTATTACGCTCATATATTATAATACGGTTATCTTTTTAAGAAAAAGTAGTTATACAAGAGTTTCCATTACAAGAAAGGAGTTAAAAACTATGTCTAAACAATCTGACAAAGAAGCACAAGATGAACCTCTACAAAATGAAGAGGAAACTGATATTACATCAGAAGAAGCAGAAGCTAATGCTGAAGCAGTTGAGAATGAGTTTGACTTACTACAAGCAGAACTTACAACTTTAAAAGATAAATATGCTCGAGTACACGCTGATTTTGATAATATCAAAAAAAGGCTTGAGCGTGAGAAATATACAGCAGTTGAATATTCAAACGAAAAATTTGCTAAAGATATGATTCCTGTTATGGATGCACTTCAAATGGCACTTACTTCAACAGCGACATTGACTGATCCACAAGAACATTTAAATAAACTAAATGAAGGTATTGAGTTGACTCTTAAGCAGTTTACTACTTCTTTAGAAAAACATGGAGTAACAATGGTTCCTCACGATGAGCCATTTGACCCAAACATACACAATGCTGTGCAGAGTGTAGATAGTGAAGATGTTGAGAGCGGCCAAATTGTTCAAACCTTTCAAACTGGTTATAAATATAAAAACAGACCACTGCGTGAAGCAATGGTTGTAGTAGCGAAGTAATTCGCAAAATAGATTCCAAGTCAAGCTTGGAATGACAGTGTTTTCGTCATCCTGAACTTGATTCAGGATCAAAATACAAAAAAATTAATAATTAAAAAATAATAAGGAAATAAAATGAGCAAAGTAATAGGAATAGATTTAGGAACAACAAATTCATGTGTAGCAGTTTATGAAGGTGGTGAAGCTAAAATCATCCCAAATGCGGAGGGTAAAAACACTACTCCTTCAGTTGTAGCATTTACAGATAAAGGTGATGTACTAGTTGGTGATCCAGCTAAACGTCAAGCAATCACAAACCCAGAAAAGACAATCTCTTCAATCAAGAGAATTATGGGTCTAATGATGGATGAAGAAAATGCAAAAGAAGCACACGATAAAGTAACTTACAATATCGTTGATAAAGATGGGGCAGCTTGTGTTGATGTTGCAGGTAAAATCTACACCCCTCAAGAGATCTCTGCAAAAATCCTTAGCAAACTAAAAGATGATGCAGAAGCTTACCTTGGTTCAAGCGTAACTGACGCTGTTATTACAGTTCCAGCTTACTTCAATGATTCACAAAGAAAAGCAACAAAAGATGCTGGAACTATCGCTGGTCTTAATGTTTTAAGAATCATCAATGAGCCAACTGCATCTGCACTTGCTTATGGACTTGATAGCAAAACTGATGAGAATGTACTTGTTTATGATCTTGGCGGTGGAACATTTGATGTTACAGTTTTAGAAATTTCTGATGGTACATTTGAAGTTCTTGCAACTGACGGTAACGCATTCTTAGGTGGTGATGACTTTGATAATAAAATCGTTGATATGTTAAATGATGAGTTTAAATCTTCTCACGGAATTGAACTTAAAAATGATAAAATGGCTCTTCAACGCCTAAAAGATGCAGCGGAAAATGCTAAAAAAGAGTTAAGTTCAGCTCAAGAAACTGAAATTAACTTACCATTTATTACAATGACAGAAGCTGGTCCACAACACTTAGTTGTAAAGCTAACTCGTGCTAAGTTTGAGGGTATGATTTCTGATTTAGTTGAAGAGACTATTGAGCATATTAAAACAGCAATGGACGAGTCTGATTTAGATATCAATGATATTAAAGAGATTATTATGGTTGGTGGTTCAACTCGTGTACCAATGGCTCAAGAAGCAGTTTCTAAATACTTTGGTGGTAAAGATTTAAACAAAGGGGTAAACCCTGATGAAGTTGTAGCAGCTGGTGCTGCAATTCAAGGTGGTGTTTTAAGAGGGGATGTTAAGGATGTTCTTCTTTTAGATGTTACTCCATTGTCACTTGGTATTGAAACGTTAGGTGGTGTTGCAACGAAAATTATCGAAAAAGGAACCACAATTCCTGTTAAAAAATCTCAAATTTTTTCAACTGCAGAAGATAACCAACCAGCTGTTTCAATCTCTGTTGTTCAAGGTGAAAGAGAGTTTGCAAAAGACAATAAATCTCTTGGTCTGTTTGAACTTGGTGATATTCCAGCAGCTCCAAGAGGTGTACCACAAATTGAAGTAACTTTTGATATCGATGCAAATGGTATATTGACTGTTTCTTCAACGGATAAAGGTACTGGTAAATCTCAATCAATTACAATCTCTGGAAGTTCTGGATTAAGTGAAGAAGAGATTAATAAAATGGTTCAAGATGCTGAAGAGAACAAAGCAGCTGATGAGGCAAGAAAAGCGATGGTTGACTTAAGAAACCAAGCTGATGCATTAATCGCTCAAACTGAAAAATCTGTAGAAGAGATGGGTGATAAACTAGAAGCTGAGGAAAAAGCTAAAATTGAAGCTGCTGCAACTGATTTAAAAGAAACTTTAAAAGATGAATCTGCAACAAAAGAGCAAATTGAAGAAAAAGTAAAAGCATTAACTGAAGCTGCTCATAAAATGGCTGAAGAGATGTACAAAAAAGAACAAAATCCAGAAGCAGCAGAAGCTGACAAAAAGAAGAAAAAAGAGGATGATGATGTAATAGACGCTGAAATCGAATAAATTTCAATATAACTACATATTCTCAAAGTGGCTTGTGCCCTTTGAGCCTCATTAACTTGGCACTCCTTTAACTACTCACTTAATTTTTATTGTTGTTTTAACATTAAGACTTCTTATGTATTATGTCGAAAATTATTTGGAGAAAAAAAATGAAAAAAATATTATTTGGATTGGTAGCTGCACTTTTATTAGTAGGATGTTCACCAAAAGAAGATACAAACACAAAAGTTGAAGCAAAAATTGTTATAGGTAAAAGTTTAGCTGATTTAACATTAAATGATCAATTTGAAAAAAAACAAACACTAAAAGAAAATACAAAAAAAATCATATTTGCCTTTTCAAAAGATATGGCTCATGCTTGTAATGATTTTTTTGTAACTCAATCACCATCATATTTAGATGAAAACTATACACAGTTTGTTGCGGATGTTAGTTCAGCTCCATCAATAGTAAGAAGTATGTTTATAATGCCAGGACTTAAAGATTTTAAGCACACTGTACTTATTTTAGAAGATGAAAAAACTGCTTTAGGATTTAAAACTGGCATTGATGCTGAAAAAATCATAGTCGCTTATCTTGAAGAAGGTAAAATTACGCAAATAAAAACTATTTCAAGTATAGAAGAATTAAAAAATATTATAGAAGATAAATAGTATATATATGAGAAAATCTTTTTTTTTGATATAATGCATAATAGACTTCTTGCATAACCAAAAAACTAGATTCCGTGTCAAGCACGGAATGGCTATATACTCGTGCTTTCATCATTTTGAACTTGCGTTTCAAGGGTATTTCCTATAGGCATTTAGAATCTAGGTTATAAAAATGATAGATGCGACATAATAGCTACATTTCTATTAGTTTATTACGACTAAAGAATTAGGTCTAGAGAATATGAGGAATTTGTACAATCTACCAAAAGAGATTAAAAAAATTCATTTTCGAGAATATAAGATGAAAGTATTTTAGATACAGAATTTAACAAATATTAGGTGTCACAATGGAAAATAAAACAAATTTAGAAAAATTAAACACTAAAGTTTCACAAATATTGCAGCAGTATCATTCAATGAAGGTTGAAAACGATATGTTACGAACAGAGATAGTAACTCTTAAATCAGAAAAAGAACTAATAAATCAAGAGATAGAAAAATTAATAGAAGAAAATTCTCAAAAAGATGCAGAGATAGAAGAAATAGCAAATAAAATTGAGAGTATACTAGGTTAAAATGAGTAAAAGAATAGGACTAATTGTTGGTGGTAGAAAATTTGATGTAGATATTGATGAAGATTTTGAACCATACCTTTCATCTCAAATGGCAAAAGATTTTAACACAGAAGGAAACAACGAAATAAAAGTTTTACTTCAAGCTTACATAAGAAAAAATTACGATTTGTACTCTCAAGAGCTTAAAATGCAAAAATTACTTAATCAGTGTGATAATTTAGGATAACATAAGTTAAAAATGGTATAATTGCGTCCTCTTAAATAGAGACAATACGCGTTCGTAGCTCAGCTGGATAGAGCACCGGTTTGCGGTACCGGCGGTCAGGGATTCGAATTCCTTCGAGCGCACCATTTTATCTATTTAAACATCGCGGAATAGAGCAGTTCGGTAGCTCGTCGGGCTCATAACCCGAAGGTCGCAAGTTCAAATCTTGCTTCCGCAACCATTTTTAACTTATCTATCAAAAGATTACATTCTTGTATTTTGCAACCAAAAAGTTACATATAATGACTTTATGCAAAAAAATATCCACATAAACTTCCTCCCTAACATATATTAATTATTAACAGATATAATTTCATTCATAAATTAAAGGAGAGAGAAGATGAAGTTTGTATCAATTGTAATGGGTTCTAAAAGTGATTATGAGGTAATGAAATCGTGTTCTGAGACACTAGAGTCTTTTGGCATTAGTTATGAATTGGTTGTGTCTTCTGCACATCGTTCACCAGAGAGAACAGCAATTTATATTCAAGAAGCTGAAAAAAAAGGCGCACAAGTTTTTATTGCTGCTGCTGGTATGGCTGCACATTTAGCTGGTGTTTTATCTTCTAAAACTGTTAAACCCATAATTGGTGTACCTATGAGTGCGTCTGCTTTAAGTGGTATTGATGCTCTATTATCAACTGTTCAAATGCCTGCTGGAATGCCAGTTGCAACTGTAGCTATAGGTAAAGCTGGAGCAATTAACTCAGCTTATTTGGCAATGCAAATATTAGCATTAAACAATGAAGAATTAGCTAGTAAACTAAAAGATGATAGAGTTGCTAAAGCTAAAAAAGTTGAAAAAGATTCCTCTGAAATAGAGACAATTATAAGTACTTAAATGTTATGCCACTCAATAAGCTTATAAACGATAACTGCAAAAATAGAATTAAGCCTGCCTTATTGGTTGATGTAAAAACTGAAGCTCTTCTTGTATTTGCAAGAACAGCTTTAGAGAGATATTTTGCACAAATTGATGAAGCTAAATTTGAAGCTACAGTTGGAACAGATAGTGACACTCATTATGTTTATGATACATTGAGAAAACTACTAGCCAACTTACAAGACTCCGTTGTAAATGTGGATTATTTTATCAAACTAGTCCAAGAGAGTAAAAAATCTACCATACTTAAAGAGTTAGCAAAGTGTGAAGATCCCCTAATTAATTATTATGATGTTATGGCTGAAGCTGTAGCAAATTACTATAAAAATAAATCCGCATACTTGCCGGAATTTTTGGTGATTTGTGTACTAAGTCACTGGATATTAGAAGAGGAAAAATCGATAAGATTATATCCATTTTTAAAGGATATAGACTTTTTAGAATTAACAAGTAAATTTGAAGAAAATAGAAAATATTTTGAAAAAGATGATGGATGTACAATCAATGAAGTATATGAAGTATCTTCAATAATTATAGAAAAATTAAAAAAATATAAATATAAAGTAAATAAAACTAGAGTTTCAAAAACAAGAAAGAGGAAATAATTTGACAAAACACATACTCACGATAGAAAGATTTATAAAAGATGAATCATTTAGTGGTGTCTTACTTTTTATAGCAACATTAGCTGCCGTAATGGTAGCAAACTCAGCTCTAAGTGATAGTTACTTTGATCTATGGAAAATGCCTTTAGGAATAACACTTGGTGATTTTGCCATATCGATGAGTTTAATGTATTGGATAAACGATGGCTTGATGGCTCTATTTTTTTTGATGGTTGGACTTGAGATAAAAAGAGAGTTACTAATTGGTGAATTGTCATCTGTAAGAAAAGCAAGCTTTCCAATTCTTGCAGCAATTGGTGGTATGGTGATTCCTGCTTTAGTTTATGTAACCTTTAATATGGATGATCCTAGAGGTTTTGGTATCCCTATGGCTACAGATATTGCCTTTGCACTAGGTATACTGATGCTTCTTGGTAAGAGAGTAAATCCTGCTTTAAAACTATTTTTATTAGCTCTTGCTGTTGTTGACGATTTGGGTGCTGTTATTGTAGTAGCTACTGTTTATACAAGTGAAATTCATGCTCAGTATTTTTTACATGCTGCATTAGTTTACGCGCTAATTTGGATACTTAACCTTAAAAAAGTAACTATACTTATGCCATATTTACTTTTAGGTATAGCACTGTGGATTTTCATACACTCTGTTGGTGTCCATGCAACAATTGCTGGAGTTCTTTTAGCTTTTGCTATACCGATTGGCTCCAAAGTTGATGAAGAAGATTTTATACAAAATACAAAAGAATCAGTAGATGAATTTGAAAAAAATATGGATGAGATACCAATCCTAAATCATCACCAAATTGATGCCCTAGAAGATATAGCGTACAATTACGATAAGGTACAAAATCCTCTTGTGAAACTAGAACATCAACTTCATAGTTTCTCAGCATTTATTATTATGCCACTTTTTGCATTCTCAAATGCAGGTGTAATTCTTGATTTTTCAGTAGTTTCGCAAAATATCATGATAGTTATGGGTGTTGTTTTAGGATTAATAATAGGTAAACCTATCGGGATAGTAGGATTTACATATTTAGCGCATAAACTTAAAATAGTTTCAAAACCTGACGATTTAAGTTGGGGTGAAGTTATTGCTGTTGGTTTTTTAGCTGGTATTGGATTTACGATGTCGATTTTTATCACCCAACTTGCATTTTTAGATCAAGAGGTAATTGATGCTGTTAAGATAGGTATATTCTTCGCTTCATTTATAGCTGGTATAATAGGTGTATTATTAATTTTAAAAGCTCACAAAAAGAAAAATATGCTTAGATAAAAAGGGATCTTGTGTTAGAAATCATAATATATACAATTCTTATAGCAACAGTATTAAATGTAATTCTAAAACAATTTGCGATACCAACTATCATAGGTTATATAGCTACAGGAACTATTATAGCTTATGGTTTTAATTTACACGAGGCTGTACATAGTTATGAACTAAAAGAGATAGCCGAGTTTGGTGTTGTTTTTTTGATGTTTACCATTGGCTTGGAGTTTTCGATAAAGCACCTTCTAAAGATGAAAAAAGATGTTTTTTTATATGGTGGCTTACAGGTATTTTTAACAGCAGGAGTTTTTGCTTTTATCGCAAATAATCTTTTTTATATCGAGATAAAACCAGCTATCATTATAGGTGCAGCTCTTGCTCTTTCTTCAACGGCAGTAGTACTTAAACTTTTAAACGAAAGTGGAGATATTAACAAAAAATTTGGTCGTAAAACATTGGGTATATTACTTTTTCAAGATATTGCTGTGATACCAATTTTACTTATGATAACTATTTTTTCAGTTAAAGTTGGTTCTGTTTCAGATTTACTTTTATTAACACTAGGAAAAGCTATAATTTTATTGGCGGGATTATTTTTATTTGGTAAATATCTACTTGAACCATTTTTTCATCAAGTTAGTAAAACTAAGTCAAATGAAATATTTGTAAGCTCTATTTTACTTATCGTTATTGGTGCTTCTTTTGTGGCTCATAAACTTGGTTTTTCTTACTCTTTAGGTGCTTTTGTAGCTGGTATAATGATAGCTGAAACAACTTATAAGCATCAGGTAGAAGCGGATCTTATCCCATTTAGAGATCTGCTTTTAGGTGTCTTCTTTATAACTGTTGGGATGCAACTTGATTTTCAAATAATCTATCAAAATATTTTTGCAATATCATTATTGTTACCAGCTTTAATAGTTATAAAAATAGCTATAATTTTTGTAATACTTAGATTTAATACAGATAAAAGAACTGCTCTAAAAAGTGCATTATCAATTTTTCAGCTTGGCGAATTTGCACTAGTTATTTTTGAATTATCATTTGCTAAAGGATTATTAGACCCGGTACTAGGTCAAATCTTAATAGTAACAGTAGTGATATCTATGATAATGACACCATTTGTCTTAAAAAATATATCTCATATAGCAGATCTGTTTTCTATTAATAAAAATAAAATTGATGAATCGCCTATTATTGC
Organism: Sulfurimonas sp.; assembly: GCA_015487435.1. Lineage (GTDB taxonomy): Bacteria > Campylobacterota > Campylobacteria > Campylobacterales > Sulfurimonadaceae > Sulfurimonas. The sequence goes on along the minus strand of WFPU01000111.1, from coordinate 4,446 downwards.
TAATGAGAATTTAAAAGACCATATTATCCTTATAGGTTTTGGAAGATTAGGTAAACATATCTCAGAACTTATACAAGATAATGATACAAAGTTTATAGCTATAGAGGGAGATATTCAAACCGTAAAAGAGGCTCAAGAGCTAAATTTACCTGTTATATTTGGAAATGCTTCACAAAAGCATATATTGGAATCAGTAAATATAAAAGATGCTTCAGCAGTAATAGTATCTGTAGGAAATAGTAAAAAACTAACTCATATTTGTGAAGTTGTAAATGAATTAACTCGTAACACTAAAACAATAGTAAAAGTAAATAAATTTGAAGAAAAAGATGAATTATCAAGATTAAATCTATCTCATGTTGTTGTAGAAACAGAAAATACAGCAAAAGCTATGTTTGATGAAGCGATGAAGATTTAAAAATTAACTTAATTTTTGCACCTATATCCATGTAAATCTTGATTTATACTAATTGAACTCTCTGAACAATTAGCTATTAGATTCTGAATCAACTCCAGAATAACGGAACTATCGCCATTGTAAGCTTGTAGCAAAAGGGCATTACTTCGCTCATTTGGAATCTAATTTATAACTAATCAAAGATTTCAATTAAATAAGTAAGTGAACCTAGTATCAGTAGCTGTGTCATCTAAAATATCAAGATATGGCTTACGCCCCCGAAACTATTGCACATTTCATGTCAACCATCTCACGTAATGCCGCTTCCTCGGCAATAAAAACCTCTACAGCTTTCGGATCAAACTGACTACCACTCATACGCAATATCTCCCCTTTAGATACATCAAACAACATGGCGCGTCGATAGGGACGATCGGACGTCATGGCATCTAGTGTGTCAATAATCGCAAAGAGCCGCGCACCCCATGGAATATCATCACCTGATAAACCTTGCGGGTAGCCACTACCGTCATAACGCTCCTCATGATTGAGGATAATCTTTGACGCTACCGACATAAAAGGAACAGCAGCGACGATATCATACCCGCGTTGCGGATGGCTGCGCATTACGGACCATTCTTCCTCGGTTAAGGCTCCTTTTTTAAGCAGTATAGTATCGGGAATGGCAATCTTGCCAATATCATGCAACAAAGAGCCCCAGTAAACTTGTTTAAGCCACTCTTCGTCTTTGCTGACATGCTTAGCCAATACCTGTGTATGACAAGCGACTCTCTTAGAGTGCATGCCCGTTTCTGACTCGCGTGCATCAAGTGCCGCAACTAGGGCTTCACCCATTACCATCTGCATTTCATCGCGTTCGTGCTGAGAACGCTTTTGAATCATATAATCCAGATAGCATCTTTCACAACAGAAAACTCCATCGTATTCAGAGATATAACTTGATTCAGCAATCTGTTTTGTGCACATACGACATCTAGATGATTGTTTAATCATGGTGTATCCTTTATTTTGATTTTTATGCTCAGAAAGTCATTTTATTATTCAGCCTTACTTTCATCTCATTTTGCTAATCTTTGGAACGATGATGAACAAATTTTGCTACGGATTTATCTTTGTTTTTTTCATGCTGTATCTCAACCGATATTCGATAAGTTCCCGGTTTTTGCATAATAAAGTAGTTCCCATAGCTCATTACATCACCTTTCATAGCTTCCATATGTTTTGTACGTCCTGCAAAACCTAACGGTGTAATAGTTGCCTTTACATTGGCATTGGTGATACGCTCACCGGATCTGCTGTCAAACAGGGCTACAAGTACATGATAATTATGTGCCTTGTTACCAGCACCATCATGCATGCCATAGTGATCCATTACTAATTGAGCCGGGATGACACCAAGATATACGCTCATACCATCAACTACTTGATGACGTTCTGAATCATCAGCAATTGCCAGTGTTGCAGCAAACAAAAAACATAAACTAATAAATAAATTTTTAAATGACATTGTTTTATTCTCCAAAGTAAGTCGCCTATTGCGACAATAAAAAATTCGCTGTATCAGCGAACAACAGAAAACCAACACCACATTACAGTTTTACCCCTTTTAATCTAAGTGCATTGCTAATAACCGATACAGAGCTGAAACTCATGGCTGCCGCGGCGATCATAGGTGAGAGTAACAAACCAAAAACCGGATAGAGTACCCCTGCAGCAATCGGCACGCCGGCAGCATTATAGATAAACGCAAAAAATAAGTTTTGACGAATATTTCGCATAGTAGCTCGAGAAAGCCGTATAGCCCGTATGATGCCACGCAAGTCACCCTTAACCAATGTCACCCCAGCACTCTCCATAGCCACATCAGTACCAGTCCCCATAGCAACGCCAACATGTGCCTGTGCTAAAGCTGGAGCATCGTTGATACCATCGCCCGCCATAGCTACTATAGATCCCTCTTGCTGAAGCTTTTTCACCACTTGTGCTTTTTGCTCTGGCAACACCTCAGCATGAACTTGATCAATTCCTAATTTGGTGGCCACCGCTTCAGCGGTCTTGCGACTGTCACCTGTAAGCATTACCACTCGGATCCCTTCGTTATGTAGATCATGAATTGCCTCGGATGTAGTCTCTTTTATTGGGTCTGCAACACCAATTAGTCCAGCAATTTTTCCATCGATTGCTAGTAACATCACAGTCTGCCCCTCGGCTCGTTGCAGGTCAGCCTGACTAGGCAGGTCTCCTGCATCAATACCAAAACTCTCCAACAGCTTAAGATTGCCAAGCGCCACTTTGCGACCGTTTACAACACCGGTCACTCCCTTGCCAGTGATCGATTGAAAGTTGTCGACCCCAACTAGTTGCACATCTTTTTCCTTTGCACCCTGTACAATAGCTTCCGCCAAAGGATGTTCACTTGCCTGCTCCAAGCTTGCAGCCAGATGCAGATTGTCATTCTCTTGAAAACCATCACAGGCAACTACTGAGACCAGTTTAGGTTTACCTTCGGTAAGGGTACCTGTCTTATCTACAACCAGAGTATCTACTTTTTGCATCACTTCAAGAGCCTCAGCATTTTTAATCAATACGCCCATCGTCGCCCCTCTACCAGTGCCAACCATGATAGACATAGGTGTCGCCAGCCCTAAAGCACAAGGACAAGCAATAATTAATACAGCCACAGCATTTATTATTGCGTAGGCTATTGCCGGTTCTGGGCCCCAGATACTCCAAACTAGGAATGTGATGATAGCCACAAAAACCACTACCGGAACAAAGTATCCAGCGACGACATCCACCAGTTTTTGAATTGGAGCACGAGATCGTTGCGCTTCAGCTACCATTTTGACGATTTGGGCTAGTAAAGTATCCGCTCCAACATTTTTAGCACGCATCAACAAACTACCGGTTCCGTTGACTGTCGCACCGATTAGCCACTTACCTGCTGTTTTGGCTACAGGGATGGACTCACCTGTAACCATGGACTCATCAACATTGCTTTCACCCTCGATAACTTCGCCATCCACCGGTACTTTCTCGCCAGGGCGGATACGCAGGCGGTCGCCAGATTGCACATGCTCCAGCGGAATATCTTCCTCCGTTGAATCTTCGCGGACGATGCGCGCCGTTTTTGGCGCTAGTCCAAGCAACAATTTGATAGCAGCATTAGTCTGACTTCGGGCACGTAGTTCCATAACCTGTCCCAATAGGACAAGTGCTGTAATTACGGCGGCTGCCTCGAAATAAACCGGTACCACTCCTCCCTCGCTGAAAACGGCAGGCGGGAAAATACCAGGCATTAACACGGCGATAAAGCTATAAATCCAGGCGATACCAACACCAATTGCAATCAACGTAAACATATTAAGATTACGGGTAACTATAGAGTCCCATCCACGTTGAAAAAAGACCCAACCAGCCCACCATACTACTGGTGCAGATAAAATAAGCTCAAGCCATTGACGGGTTTTTGGATCGATCAGACCATTGATGATTTCTGGCCAAAATTCCGCTGCCATCGCACTGAAAAAGATTGGGATAGCTAGGATTGAACTAATCCAAAAACGACGTGTCATATCATCTAGTTCACTAGTATCTTCCTCTGCTTCAACCGTACTAGGCTCCAACGCCATACCACATTTAGGACAACTGCCGGGATGATTCTGAACAATCTCTGGGTGCATAGGACAGGTGTATTCGGTTTTGGTAGCAATAGTGGGTATACCCTTTGGTTCCAGAGCCATGCCACATTTTGGACAACTGCCCGGTCCCTGCTGCTCAATTTCAGGATGCATAGGACAAGTATATATCGTTGTCTGGCTGGATGCACTTGCTTTGTGATGATTATGCCCTTTATTGCCACAGCAACTATCTGGGGCTGTTGTCCATTTTTGCGAGGAGGTTTTTTCACCACTGTGACAACTATCATTTGCATCTTTATTATTTAAAAGATAGTCATCAGGCGACGCCAAAAACTTTTCCAAACAACTTGCACTACAAAAATGGTACGTCTTGGCATCGTAATCCGT
>WFPU01000110.1 GCA_015487435.1 Sulfurimonas sp. | reverse complement strand
GCAGAGGAAACAACCCCTCCAATCATCGGTGCAGCGATGCGTTGCATCACTTCACTCCCAACTCCAGTTATATACATAATTGGAGCAAGTCCAGCTAAAATCGCAAAAACTGTCATCAGTTTTGGTCTAACCCTTTGGACAGCACCCTCAAAAAAAGGCACTACTTTTACTTTAGTGTTTAAACAGATAGAAACATCAAATTAACCTCAGCTATATACTTTAATTTTTTATTAAGTTATAATTTCATCAATAAAAGATGATTCGAGTTACATCTTTAGTCTGCTTTACATTGATGACTTACAGTTAACATTATAATCTGCCTAAAAGAAAACTTTATATTAGATTTTAAACCACCTTAGCAATGAGGTGTATTCAAACACAAAGGTATTACAATGGCAGCATTAGTAAACGGTACAGTTAAATGGTTCAATAGTGAAAAAGGTTTCGGTTTTATCGAACAAGGAGATGGCGGGAAAGATGTATTTGTACATTTTCGTCAAATCAATAACACTACAGGTGGTCGTGTATCACTAGATGAAGGTCAAAAAGTGACTTTCGAAGTTGGTCAAGGCGAAAAAGGTCCACAAGCAGAAAACGTTACAGGTCTGTAATATTTTGCCTCGAGCGGATTTTTTCCGCTCAACCTCAATTTTTAATTCCCATACAACCTTTCCAATAACCAGTTTCATGCCAAACAAGCAATAACCATCAACTATAACAATAGGTTGATGTAGCTAAACTTTTAATAAATATTTTACAATTGAGTCGTTTTGTTATGTTTGCTTGGTTTTGCACTATTTTTTATAGGACACGAGTATGAGATAGGATTATTAGAGCTACACACTACTTAAACAAAAAGAAATCATAAGGTATAATTTTATTATGAAAACAACTAACTTTTCCTCATTAAACCTAACATCACAGATGATCAAAAATCTAGATGAATTAGGTTACAAAGAGATGACCCCCATTCAAACTGAGGCACTCCCTTTAATTATTAAAGGTGAAGATCTGATTGCTCAAGCAAAAACAGGAAGTGGTAAAACCGCTGCTTTTGGGATTGGACTTTTGAATAAGCTCGATGTTAAAAAATTTCGCGTGCAGTCACTTATACTTTGTCCTACGCGTGAGTTGGCAGACCAAGTTGCAAAAGAGCTTCGTCGTATTGCACGTTTTGCCCATAATGTGAAAATTCTTACACTTTGTGGCGGTGTGGCTTTTGGTCCACAGTTTGGATCTTTAAAACATCAAGCACATGTCATAGTTGGAACACCTGGGCGTGTTTTAAAACATCTAAAAAAAGAGTCTTTAAAACTTCAAGATATGGATACTTTGGTTTTGGATGAAGCAGATAGAATGTTAGATATGGGTTTTATACAAGAGATACAAGAAGTTCTTTCTTTTGCTCCAAGTGAACGACAAATTCTTCTATTTTCAGCTACATATCCAGATGAGATTATGACTCTAAGCAAATCTATTCAAAAAGATGCCATAACAATAAAAACTAAATCGCTTGAAATAAAAAATAAAATTACTGAGCGATTTTATGAGGTACACCCCTCTTCAAAAGTACAAGCCCTTGTAAATATTTTTAGTAACTTCAAACCAAAAAATGTCATAGTATTTTGTAACACAAAGATAGAATGTGATGAACTAGCAAGCAGTCTAAACTCTAAGGATATTGATGCTCTTGCACTTCATGGAGATATGGAGCAATATGATCGCAATGATGTATTAGTTCAGTTTGCTAACAACTCTTGTTGTGTGTTAGTAGCAACTGATGTAGCAGCACGAGGTTTGGATATAAAAGAGTTAAGTATGGTAGTTAACTATAGCTTACCCCATTCGCAAGAAACATACACCCATCGTATAGGACGAACAGGACGAGCAGGAGCTGAGGGGTTGGCTTTTACATTTTATGAAGTATATGATAATTCAGATGTAGATGAATATAAAAATGATATTAGACTTTTTGAAGAGATCTCAAACCTAAAAACAACGGTAGATTTTCGTATGCGACCAGAGTTTGCAACACTTGTAATAGAGGGTGGAAAAAAAGACAAGCTTCGAGTTGGAGATATCTTAGGTGCTTTAACTGGTGATGTTGGTCTTAATGCTTTAAAAATCGGAAAGATAGATATTTATGAAAGACAATCTTATGTAGCAATTGATGGAAAGCTTATAGATAATGTTTTAGCAAAGCTACAAAAATCTAAAATAAAAAAGAGAAAATTCTCAACATGGATTCTATAAAATAAAATTTATTAGACTTCTTGTATAATAAATAAAACTAGATTTCGTGTCAAGTATAAGTAACTACAAAAACAGATAATTTCAGCAATTTATATAACTTTTTAGTTTAGTTACTCCTTGCAAGTGCGGCAAAATCTATTTCATCAGGTTTATCATCCTCTTTTTTCTTATCTTTTTCATAATCACCAGTGGTAAAAGTGTATTCGCTTTTTTTCAAAATACACCCCTTAATTCCAGGTTCACAAGTTACATTTAAAAGTTTACAATGACCTTTATAGTCGTGCTGACAAGTCCAACCCATACAAACCCTTTCTTTATATGAATTATAGCAAGATTTGATGCAATTTAAGGATACTGGTTGTATACTATATAATAGACAAAGCTTATAAGGAGATGGGTATGCCAAAAACAGAAAAAAGAATAAAAGACCAAGATAGAAGAAAAAATGACAAAGACAGAAGAAAAAAAAATAAAGATGGAAAAGTTAGAATTTGGAAAAAGGTGGAAACTATAGCTTATGAAGAGGAGTTAATAAAGCTACAAGTAGAACTTTTAAAATTTCAAAACTATGTAAAAGATAAAGGTCTTAAAATATTGATGATATTTGAAGGTCGTGATGCTGCTGGCAAAGGTGGTACAATTAAGAGAATAACTGAACATCTAAATCCAAGGGGTGCAAGAGTTGTTGCATTGGAGAAACCTAATGATAAAGAAAGATCTCAATGGTATTTTCAAAGATATGTAAAACATCTTCCATCTGCTGGAGAGATTGTACTTTTTGATAGGAGTTGGTATAACCGTTCTATGGTTGAACCAGTTATGGGTTTTTGTAGCGAAAGGGAACATCACAAATTTTTAAAAGATGCACCAGAATTTGAGAAGATGTTAGTTGATGAAGATATTCAGATATTTAAATTTTATTTTTCTGTATCCAAAAATGAGCAAGTAAGAAGATTTAAAGCAAGAGAGACTGATCCATTAAAACAATATAAATTATCTCCAGTTGATAAAGAATCTCAAAGATTATGGAATGAGTACTCCTTAGCAAAATTTATGATGTTAAGTGCTACTCACACTGAAATCGCTCCATGGACAATAGTAAAAAGCGATAATAAGAAAAAGGCTAGAATCAATGCAATAAAACACATTTTAAATTTTGTTGAGTATGATAATAAAATAGATTTAAATGAGATAGTAGTTGATAAAGATATTATAATTTATGGAAGAGATGAAGCTATATCTATGGAGAAAAAATTTAAATTTTCACTTAAAAGTTAATAGTAGTCTGCTATTTTAAAAAATTACGCTATAATTGCGATTCAAATTTAAAAGAAAGTGGGTGATGTGATATGCCAGGAATAGTACTTCGTTCAGATGATAACTTTGATGCATCTTATCGCCGTTTCAAGAAGCAGACTGACCGTAATTTAATCGTTACTGAAGCTCGTGCTCGCCGTTTCCATGAAACGGAAACTGAAAAGCGTAAGAAATTCAAAATAGCTTCTCGTAAGAAAATGCTTAAACGTCTTTATATGATGAGACGTTACGAATCACGCCTATAAGACTTAGCCTCTTTACGAGGTTATATCTTTTATATTTTTACTAAAACACTTTAGCTCTATAAAAAACTC
>WFPU01000109.1 GCA_015487435.1 Sulfurimonas sp. | reverse complement strand
CAACACCCGGCCAGCGCACAACAGGCCACCCCGCGCGCCAGGTCAGTGGCCCGCAGAGGCGCTTTCCCGTGGCGGTGGACAGTAACCTAACCGCACACGCTCCCCAACAACGCATATGGTGCAGGGCGGCAGTAGAGTAACATCGGGAGAACCGGAGAAAAGAAAAAAATGAGTAGATTTACCCAAAGGAAAGAGTCGGCTGACAGCGCTCCGCACCATATGCAAAACCGTTACCCACCATTACGAAAATGCCACCGCACATTTTACACATTTATTTTTTTTGCCTACACACAAGTCCAACGCTAAAAAATAAAAGAGTAAAATTGACCCACCGCAAATAAATGGAACTTAAATTGAATTATTAAATATTAGTTCGTATATTTGCGAACTCGTAGTTTAACGAATTATACAAATTATGAACTCTGATAAAATATTATTCAAATTACACGCAGAAGTCTGTAATTCAATGGGACATCCTATCAGACTTGAAACAGTCTTTCATTTAAAAGATGCGGAATTATCATTTAGTGAAATAGCGGAAGCAATTGGCGTTGGAAAATCAACGCTTGCAAGACATTTATCATTAATGGTAAGCAATGGAATTATTTTACAACGAAAAGAAGGAGTAAATGTTTACTACAAAATTGCTTCACCAAAAATCACTACGGCTTGTGCATTGATGAAAGAAGTATTAATTGAACGATTAAAAAGTAACATAGACATTATTCCCAATGTCGATTAAAACAAATATATTATGAAAGATTTTATGAAAGAAGTAATGGAAAAAATGATGTCAGGAATGATGAAACCTGAAGATATGCCACAAATGATGGACAAAATGATGGACAAAATGTTCTCAGAAATGACAGCAGAAGACAGAATGCAATTTGTAAGTAATATGATGCCCAAATGTATGGGAATGATATTCGCAGAAATTGATAATGAGGCAAAAACAAAACTTGCCAAGGAAATGATGGGGAAAATGATTGCAACTCTCGAAAATATAACAAAAGAAAATAAATAATTATGTGGACAGAACATTGGATGGGTGGAATGTGGATTTTTCCATTCATTATGATAATCGTAATGCTTATTGTTGTGTATATGATATTTGGCAGAGGTAATTTTAGACCACCTTGTAGTCATCATAGCCAAAATAATTATCCAAATGAGCAAAAAGAAACACCTCTTGACATCTTAAAAAAAAGATATGCTAATGGAGAAATTAGCAAAGAGGAATTTGATAAAATTAAAAATGACATAGTATGAAAGGAGAAAGTTGCAATATTAGTGACAAAAATAAAAGTTGTTGCTCGCCACAAGTGGAAAATGAAAATGTAAACCTTAAAGAACATTGGGATAATGCTTATTTAAACAGTTCAGAAAATAAATTAGGTTGGTACGAAACAGACCTCACACCTACAATAAAACTAATTTCTAAGACAGGACTGACCAAATCAGCTCGAATATTAAATGTAGGTGCTGGAAGCACTACACTTGTTGATGAACTTTTAAACTTTGGTTACTCAAATTTAATCGCGTCTGATTTGAGTAAGGTCGCATTAAAAAACTTGGAAGATAGATTAAGCACTAAAAAAGTTGAATTTATTGTTGATGATTTAATTAATCCAACAGTTTTGAAAAATATTGAGCCTGTTGATTTGTGGATTGATAGGGCAGTTCTTCATTTCTTTACTGAAACAAAAGAGCAAGACACTTATTTTGATTTACTGAAAAGCAAAGTAAAAAGTAATGGTTTTGTTTTGTTGGCAGAATATAATCTAAATGGAGCAACAGTTTGTGCAGGACTTCCTGTACATAGATATAGCAAAGAAATGCTAATTGAAAAACTCGGTACTGATTTTGAGTTAATTGATAGCTTTGACTATATCTACATTATGCCATCAGGAGCCGAAAGACCTTATGTTTACACACTATTCAGAAAAAGATAAATGAAAAAAGTATTGATGTTTTTAAGTCAGGGTGTAGAAGACCTTGAAGCCGTTACAATAATTGACGTTTTAGGTTGGACTAATGTTCGAGACAATCTAAGTCCTGTGAACTTAAAAACTTGTGCTTTTCACGATAGCGTAAAAGGAAAATTTGGAATTGAGTTTACACCAACTTTTAACCTAAAAAAAGAAGAACCCGACTACACACAGTTTGATGCCTTTGTATTACCAGGTGGTTTTCACAATGCAGGATTTGATGAAGCATATTCTGAACATTTGCACAAAATAGCAGGAATTATCCATCAGAATGGAGGAGTTATCGCAACAATGTGTGTTGGAATTTTACCAATTTCAGATGCAGGGTTATTAAAGGATAAAAAAGCAACCACTTATAATTTAAGCAGATTTCACGATAATGTTGAAAGACTTAAAAGCGGTAAAGCAATATACACAAAACAAAAAGTTGAATTTGATAATAGAATTATTAGTTGTGCTGGTCCTGCCTCATCATTAGAAGTTGCATACTTATTGCTTGAACAGTTAACAGGAAAAGAAAATACAGATAAGATTAAAAAATTAATGATTTACTGATATGAAAACGATTAAAACCATAATGACAATTATTCTGGTAAGTATTATTGCTATTTCGTGTAATTCAGAGAATAAAAACAATACTACAATAAAGGAAGATGTGGAAACGACTAAATCCACTATTGAACCGGCAGAACAGATTAAACCAACTGATATTTGTATGTTCTACAATGTAATATTAGACGCACCAAGCGAATATCCTGTAGAAGTAGATGGAAAAACCTATTATGGTTGTTGCGATTATTCTTCTTCACAATTACGAGAAGATAGCACAACACGGTTTTCAATTGACCCGTTTTCTGGCGAGAAAGTTGATAAAGTAGGGGCACTTATTTTCCCAGACCCCAACAGAGACAACGGAGTGCTATATTTTAAAACAAAAGATAATTATTTACAATATATTAAAAAATTAAATCAATGAAAACAACAACATTAATTAGTGCCATTGCATTAAGCCTAATTTGTACAACGTTTGTTACTGCACAAACAAATACGAGTAATAAAGACAAAGTTAAAACTGAAACAAAACAGGATTCCTCAATTAAAAGGGAATATGTTTCTATGTATTACAATGAAATCATTGATGTGCCTTGTACACCTGTAATAGTTGATGGAAAGACATACAATGGCTGTTGCAAATTCACTTCCGAACAATTGAAAACCAATAAAGAGACTCGTTACTCAACAGACCCTTTTTCAGGAAAAAAAGTAGATAAAGCAACTGCCTATATCGCACCAGACCCAAATAAAGATAGGGGTGTGCTGTATTTTGAATCAAAAGAGAACTATAACAAATATCTTAAAAAAATAAAAAAATAAAACTTATGAAAAATTCAGAAAAATCAAATAAAAAATGGCTTGGAGCAGGAATATTAGCGGCTCTTGCTGCTTCACTTTGTTGTATTACACCTATTTTGGCTATTCTCGGTGGTTTAGGCGGGGTTGCTTCTGCATTTTCTTGGTTAGAGCCTTTTAGACCGTATTTAATCGGGTTGACAATTATTGTTCTTGGAGTAGCTTGGTACAAAACCTTAAAGCCAAAAAATACAGAGGTAGATTGTGATTGCGAAGGTGAAACCAAAAACAATTTTATCAATTCAAAAGCATTTTTAGCAATTATCACTGTTGTTTCAGGGCTACTTTTAGCTTTCCCTTATTACTCAGGAATTTTTGTTCCTAAGCAAGAGAGTAAAGAAGTATTGATTGTGAATGAGAAAAATTTAGTAAAAATGAAATTCACCATTAACGATATGACGTGTTCAGCTTGTGAAGGACATATAAATCACAACATTTCAGAACTTGACGGGGTATTAAATGTAGAGACATCATATAAGCAAAAAGAAAGTGTAGTCCTCTTTGACACTACCAAAACGAAAATTAAAGATATTGAAAAAGCTGTTGATGAAACAGGATATACAGTTTCTGAATATAAAAAAGAGGAATAAATCCCACCCTTAAAGCCATACACATTGGCAAGTCGCTCAAAGCCCTACCACACAAGCCAAAACTTGTCAAAGAGTATGTCTTTCCAACGCTAAAAAGAAGAAGAACGGTGGGTAACAATGTATAAAAATAATAGCGGTTTTAATGCTAAATGCAAAGGTCATATCTTTGTACAAAGTTTAGTAATAAATTGAAAGGTAAGTGCCTTGAAATCCGCTACTATTCTTATACTAACCGTTACCCACCATTGTAAAAAAATCCCACCGCACATTTTACACATTTATTTTTTGCCATCACACAAACCCAACGCTAAAAAAATAAAAGAGTAAAATTTCCCTCAACCAAAAGAAAAAAATGAGTAGTTGAACAATTTTTATTATCTTTGTTGCGTTATAGTGCAACTATGCAATTAAATATAAAACCAAATGAATACTTACACAGATTTTTTTAAAGCATTAAGCGATGAAACGAGACTAAGAATGCTGAATTTATTGATAGTTTCTGAAGCTGAACTTTGTGTTTGTGAATTTACAGACATTATGGAAACACCAACATATAATATTTCAAAGCATTTAAAAATATTGAAAAATTCAGGTCTTGTTAGCGAAAGAAAAGAAGGTCGTTGGGTGTATTTTGGCTTAATTCCAGTTAAAGAAAAATTTCTGACTCTGTTGTTTGAGGCAATAAAAGAAATTTCTGAACCTAAACTAAAAACTGACCTTATTGAGTTGCAAAAAAGATTTGACATCAGAGTTAAAGGCAAGTGCCTTTTAGGGATTCAAAAAGAACATTTAAAACCATTAAACACATAATTTAAATATGAAAAGATTAGTAATAGTTTTACTTATAGCATTTACCATTCAAGGATGCAAGAACAGTAATTCAGATATAGCATCTGTAGAAGATGTTTTGGATAATCCAACTGAATTTCTAAGTCAGGAAATAAAAATTGAAGGAGTAGTAAGCCAATCAAATTCTGACAAGCAACAATTTAGCATAATTGGAGAAAAAGAATTTGATAAATGTGGGATTGACAAATGTAATGCAAACGAACAATTACCAATACGATTTGAAAGCGGGCTTCCACAAGTAGGCGATAAAGTTGAAGTGTTTGGGCAAATAACAAAAACAGAAGAAGGATTTATATATGAAGCAAAAACCGTCAGAAATATTAAAGATATACCAGCCAAATAATGAACAGTTGTCTTTAAAAGAAATTTTTGAGGACCTGAAACATATTTCGGAAATAAAGAAGTGTTCATTTTGTGGTTGCAACAAAAACACATTAAAAGAATTTGCTGAATTGGCAGAATCTAATAATGAAAAGGAACTTGCTGAAGAAGCTTTTAAACTTGAGACAAAAATTGCCAATCAGAAAAAATATGAGTGCATCGGCTGTAATCCTTGCTATCCTGCTGACATATCTAACCTTTTATTTGAAATGGACGACAATGATGATGCTGAAAAAGAGGATTCTTGCTCATCACAATCTTGCTCGTGCGACACTTCAAAACCTAAAAACAAATGGCCTGTTGAAAGAGGCAATTATTTTGTGGGAAACGAAAAAGCATCAGTTGCTATTAATACATTATCAAATACAGAACTACCTAAAGAACTTATAAGTACATTAAAAGACAAAATCGCAATAGTTGGCTATTGTGAAACAGAAAATATTGGGATAGAAAAAGTAGTGAAAAATATTATCTCAAATCCAAATATCAGGACTTTAATCATTTGTGGTAATGAAAGCGGACAGAATATGATGGGGGGACACTTCTCAGGACAAGCATTACTTTCTTTGCATACAAATGGCATAAACGAAAAAAACAGAATCATTGGAGCAAAAGGCAAACGCCCAGTTTTAAAAAATTTAAACAAAGAACAAGTTGAACGTTTCCAATCTCAAATTGAGATTATTGACCTTATTGGAAAAAATTCAATAGATGATATAAGTCAAAATGTAACGATTGTTCTTTCTAAAAAGAAAAAAGCGTTTGATAAACAAGTAATCAATGGATTTTTAAAGAGCGAGATTATTGCACAAAACCCTCAAAAATTACGTTTAGACAAAAAAGGATATTTTGTGATAATCCCGGATAAATCAGCACATAAAATATTTGTTGAATATTATGCGAACACGGGAGAATTATTGCAGACGATTGTTGGTGATGATGCTTCAAGTATCTATTACACCATTATTGAAAAAGAGTTTATTTCAAGGCTTGACCATTGTGCCTATCTCGGTAAAGAATTAACCAAAGCCGAATATTTTATAAAATATAATATTCCATACAGACAAGACAAAGCATTAGGAGAATTAACAGATGAGTAAAAAACAAAAAATAACAATAATAATAGGGTTCTTGTTAACTTTATTTATTCAATTCATTTGGATTAGCAAAGACCTAAACCCTAAAACACAATGGGCAGATGTTAAAGCGGTATCAGAAAACAATGTAAGTGGCTATGAAATATATTTTCAAGATGGCGAATACTTTTTTGGATTGTCTTACGCCATAGCTATCGCATTTACTTTATTTGCATTGTCCAGACTAAAAATTGATAGAAAAAAGGGAGCGGTAGGAATTTTTGGTGGCATTACATTTTCTGCACTTTTAGCTGCATTTGGTTGTTTTATGATAGGTTGCTGTGGCTCACCTATGGCAATTGTATATATAAGTATGTTTGGCAGTTCGTATTTGAAATTTGCCAAACCACTTATTTTAATTATTACTCTTCTTAGCGTTATTTATGCCTACAAAAAAATGACAAAAAACAAATCCTGTAAAAGTTGTGAGGACAATTCTTGTACAACTGAAATAGACACAACCCCATAAATCCATACACATTGCCAAGTCGCTCAAAAGCCAACAGCACAAGCCAAAACTTGTCAATAAGTATGCCTTTGCCAACGCTGAAAAGGACTAAACGGTGGGTAACACTGTATAAAAATAATAGCGGTTTTAGTGCTAAAATCAAAAGTTAGTATCTTTGAAAAATTTAGTACAAAGTTGAAAAGTAAGTGCCTTGAAATCCGCTACTATTCTTATACTAAACGTTGGGGCGCATGTTTGGGCCAGGGGAACACGCCCGCCATCCGGCCGGGTGGTTATCTGCGAGGTGCTGCGGTAGGACAGGCCACAGTGGTCATTTAGCACGCGCCTCACCCCGATTAGCGCAACACCCTCATGGCCGACCCAAACCGAAGCACACCCAGCGCTCGATTTCGGGGCCAGCGCGCACGCCAGCGTATCACCCCGTGATAGTTCAGTAACATTGAGGCAACCGGCAGTATCACTCGCAGATAGTTCAGCGCCCCGTGGCCGGCACACGCCAACACCCGGCCAGCGCACAACAGGCCGTCCCGCGCGCCAGGTTAGTGGCCCGCAGGGGCGCTTTCCCGTGGCGGTGGACAGTAACCTAACCGCACACGCTCCCCAACAACGCATATGGTGCAGGGCGGCATTGGAGTAACAT
>WFPU01000108.1 GCA_015487435.1 Sulfurimonas sp. | reverse complement strand
TGGAGATATGATGTATATGAACAATAATTATGATGCTGCGATAGAATCACTTTGTGCTAAGAGTGATTATTTGATTCAAGATAGAGGCCTTGTTGGGTTTGATATATAAATTGTAGTTTTGATTTATAAAATCCTTGCTACTATTTTATCTTTTCCAAAAGAGACGTAAACGCTTCTTTCACATCCTCTTCATCAGCTTTATGCGTTAAATCTCTGTAATAAGAGAAGATAGTTTTAGAACCCTTTGTCAGTTCAAGACGTATATATCCCGATGGGAAGTTTGCCAATATCTTTTTATCTGCATTTTGGTTAGAGTTGCAGGTGATGCCGCTCTTTTGAGAGACGGAGAGTTTATAGCTGCAGTTATCATCGAAATTATAGAGTTGTTTCATTGTTTCACTCAAGAACTTATCAGGTGGAAAAACAACAAGCCGCATGCAGTTGACATCTTTTAGATCCTCTTTGGATTTTTTGATTGTGGCATCATCACTACAGGCTGTCAATAATAACAAGATAGTTGGTATAAAAAGAGCTCTAACTGCTAATTGCAATCTTCTACTTCCCATTCTTTTTATCTTCCCTAAAAGCACTCGGTCGCATTTTTTTAAAGTACTTCACCAATACCCCACTAAGCACTCCCCCTCCGGGTAAAACCCATAAGGTTGAGAGAAAGGTCATCTTCCCGATATCTCCTACCTGCTCTGCCGCTTTTTTATACTCTTTGTTCTTTATATGCCTTGGAATATCTTTTGTCTCTTTGTATTCCTGCTTAAGTCCATGCCCTACTCTCTTAGAGAACTTCTTGAGTTTATGTATCATGACAACTAGCCAAAGAGTTTAGAGAAAAAGCCACCCTTACCTAAAGCTTTCTCTATCATTTTGATATAAGCATCGATACTTAGTAAACCTACTTCGGCACGTTTAACCATCTTGTCTTTTCCGATAACAACTGTTAATGGGACACTACGTACCATAAACTTCTTTGAAAGCTTCGGATTATTTGCAGCATTGACCTTTGCGATAACGACATCTTCATCTCTAAAATGCTCTGCAAGATTTGGAAGATAAGATAGAAGTGTTTGACAGGGTGGGCAGGTGTCGCTGTAAAAATCTATAAAAACGACTTTATTTGTTCTCTCTATAAAATCTGTATAGTTTTTATCACTAAGCTCTTTAACTCTCTCACTCACTTCTTCTCTCTTTTATTAATTTTCACTTAACTGTTTTAAATACTTCTTTGCTGTCGCAAAACTGATTCCTGCTTTTTTTGCGATCTTATAGGGTGTCAATGCGCCCTCTTCACGCATCAGCTCAATTACCGCTGATTCAAACTTCTCTTTGGTCTTTTGACTGCGTGCCTGATTTGCCTTTGCTATAGCATTTCGTTTTGCTTGAGATATCTTGATCGCTTTATAGTTTTCAAACTGCTCAAGCATATATTGATTGATATATATATCATTCTTTTGAGCCTCTTTTATGAGTTCAACGAGCGAGTTATATTCATCGCAAGACAACTCTATTCTGTATTTATATTCGTAATTTTCTTCAACTAATTGCATCCCACTACCTCATTTCGTTAAATACATTTTAATAGTCTTTTGCTTAGATAGTGGTTAAATATGTTTAATGTAATTAAATAATCATAGTAAAATAAAATCATCTTTTGCTTTTCATATATCTAAACACCAAACATCCTCAATATGGGAAATTACAAGATTTTTCATTTTATTATCTCTATGGATTGAATATCATGCATAGATATTTTTTTCAGCATCTTTATTGTTTTGTATCTGTTGCTGCAAGTGCTCATGCAACACTCTTGCCACTCTGCAGCTTGCAAGTGTTACGCCACATTGTTTGGAGTTAAGTTGTTTGAAGATATCCTCATCAAGTCCATATATCTTTGTAAAGTTATCACTATCGAGTCTATAGAGATTATGGATGACGGTATTGGCAGAGATCGTCTCACCTTTGGTCTCTTGCATCACCCTCTCCCATACAACAACGGCAGAGGCACTCGCTTTTACGAATAGAGTACATTTGTGTGAGTAGCTCTTCTTCTTGCCGCGCTTTACCTCATTCATCTGTTTATGGAAGTTGTTGTGTTTTTGGATAAGACGGTTGTATATCTTTGCACTTGAACCGATTCTCTCTGCCTTGCTCCACTCATCCAAGAGTGCCAGCATAAACATAGCTGTCGCATATGTTCTTATAAGAGCGTATTCTTGATCTTCTTGCATTTTGTATCACTCATAAGACTTTATTTTATTATTTATTATATCCAAATCGCTCTATCTTGGCATTTAGTAAAGACGAAGTACTTTAACACCCTACCCTTTTTTCTAGAATAGACTGTATAATACTCTCCTCAATATGGGAAATAAAGATGACACAACAAGA
>WFPU01000107.1 GCA_015487435.1 Sulfurimonas sp. | reverse complement strand
CATAGACTTTTACTTCATGCTAGTGAGTTAAAAATTTATCATCCATATCTAAAAAAAAAGATTATTATAAAAGCTGGTTTTGATGATATTTTTAAAAAATTATTTAGAGAGTTTAACTGGTCTGTAAAATAATTTCTATTAAATTGAACTCTCTGAAAAATTAGCTATTAGATTCCAAGTCAAGCTTGGAATGATGGAGTCAGCGTCACCCTAAACTTGATTTAGGGTCTAGTTTCTAATTAATCAGAGGACTCAATTAAATCTTTAATTTTAAAAAGTTCACTTCCAAAAAGTGAAAAAATTTGTTTTGAACCTGAAACTTCATATTCTAGTGTAAATCCATAATTAACTTTCTCATTTATAGAGTTTATTTTGCAAATATTACTATTTGGAGCATCTTGTTTCATTGTTGAATCTGGTGGGATATATAAGTTTTTAACAGTAGTTTTACTATTACAATAAAATTCTGATAAAGAGTTGATTTTAATATACTTATCTGAATGGTTTGTGAGTGCAATGGTTGAATTATCAAATAACTTAACAGAGAGTTTAGCATCTGAAATCATATAGTTAAGAGGTTTTTGATCTATCTTAGCATCCATATATAATTTTATAATTTTATGCTGTTTATTTATATATTTAAAAGCATCTTTATCTTTTGTTACAGCGGCGAGCTGAATTTCTAAACTTGGATTTTTAATGTACTTAATAGCACTTTTATTTTGTATAACAGCTGCAAGTTGAACAATTTTATGAGGATTTGTAATATACCTAAGAGCATTGCCATTTTGATTAACTGCTGCAAGTTGGACATTTTCATTTGCTCTTCTTATATACTTAATTGTTTCTCCATTTTTTTTTACAGTTGCAAATTGTATATTTATATCTGGATTTTTAATATACATAATAGACATTGGATTTCTATCAATAGCTGCAAGTTGTATATCTTTATGAGGATTTCTAATATACATAATAGACATAGGATTATTTTTAACTGCTTTTAATTGGATGGCTTTACTCGAATTATTTAACATTTTATTATAAGTTAAATTTTTTTCTTTTTCCTCTAAAGTTGGTTCTGTACATCCCAAAAACAACTGTGTTATAGCAAGAATAACAAATATATTAAAAAGCCTATAATTCATCTTTATCCATTAGTTTTAATTATAAGTATAGTACATTTTTTTAAATTAATTTTGTCTAAATTTTTTTAGTTAACTTTTTAAGCTTGGTTAAATAATTTTAAAGAGTGGTATCAAACCTGATGCTACACAAGAAGATAAGTGAACTCTATAAACAATCAGAAAAAGAGTAAAATTATAGAGTTTTTTAACATTAAGCTAACATAAAAATGATAGTATTTGATACTATAATTTATAAGGAACTTATATAAATGAATAATAAAATAATTTTAAGTTTACTTCTCGCTGTTTCACTAAGTGCAATGAGCCTTGATGAGACTTTAAAAGAGGCATTGTTGCACAATAATTCTCTAAAAAAAGTTGTTTTAGATAAAGAAAGAGCAAAAGAAAATAAAAATTTTAATAAAGCACAAAATTTTGGTAGATTTGATTTGAAGGTCGATTATGATCATTATAACAATGCTAGAACATTAGCACCACTAACACCTATGGATATTGTCTCATCGCCAACGGGTGCATATGAGATGCCAACTACATATGATTTAGTATCTGCTGGGGTTACTTACAATGTTGTACTTTTTGATGGTTTTGCAAAGCAAAATTTGTATAAAATATCTGATTTATCATATAAAAACTCTACACTAAAAAGTAAACTCTCTCGCGAGGAGCTTATATATAATGTTAGAAGTTTATATTTATCATTATTATCACTACAAAAGCAGTTAAATGCTCAAGAAAAATATCTAAGTTCTCAAAACAGACTTTATGAGTATGTTTTAAAAGAGTATACTTTGGGAAGTAAATCGAAACTTGATACACTAGAAGCAAAAAATTCTTACACAGAGGCTTTGTCTATAAAAGAAAAAATTGAAGCAAATATTGAAATTTTAAAAGCATCCCTGTCAAAGATGATAGCTTCAGATAGATTTGATAAAGCAGAAAAAATAGATATTAGTTTTGATGAGACTCTACAACAAAAGCCGAATATTGAAAACCTAAGTAGATTTAAACTAGCAGAATTTTCCAAGAATATAACAGAAAAAAAACTTGAATCTGCCGAAGCTTCCTACTATCCAAAGATTGATTTTTCTGCATATTATGGATACAGTATGGGTCCAAATGCTACAACAAACACCTATCCTGCAACAGGAACTACATACTTAAACAAGGGTGATTTTAACTCTGAGAATATATGGCAAATAGGTCTTCATCTTAAATGGAATATTTATGATTTTGGAGCCAAAAATGCGAACGTTCAAAAAGAGAAAATTTCACTCTTAAAATCAAAAATAGATATAGATGATGTGAAGTTAGAGTTGGCAAAAAATTTAAAAATTGCAAAAAGCAAAGTAGCACTTGCAAAAGCTGACTATGCTTCATTAAAAAGTCAATACGAACTGCTCGCCGAGATACAAAAAGCACAAAAGATCAGATATGAAAACGATGCCTTAACCCTCACGGACCTTTTAAAT
This sequence comes from Sulfurimonas sp., assembly GCA_015487435.1. Lineage (GTDB taxonomy): Bacteria > Campylobacterota > Campylobacteria > Campylobacterales > Sulfurimonadaceae > Sulfurimonas. The sequence continues at coordinate 5,001 of WFPU01000107.1, read as the reverse complement.
ACTGAAGCAAAAGAGGCGTTGGTATATGCAAAAATGATTAATGCAAAATATGAGTATCAAAAAGCAAAATATTATATAGAATATCTTTTAGAAAAGGGAGAAAAATAGATGAAAAAAGTTATATTAATTCTAATAGCAGTTTTGGTTGCTGTATCAGCAGCACTGTTTTTAAAAAAACAAAAAGAGAGTGTTTCCGATTTAGCAGTAGCTAAAGAGTATCTCAAAAGTGTAGATATTGTAATGGCAAAAGAGGAGTATCTCTCGCAAAAAAAAGAATTTTTAGCAGAAGTTTTATCATCTAAAAGTGCAAATATCGCTACAAAATTTGTAGCAAGAATTAAAAACATATATGTCAATGAAAACGATAAAGTCAAAAAAGGTGATTTACTTGTCTCTTTGGATGATAGAGAGATACTAGCAACGCTCTCATCGCTTAAAGAGCAAAAAAAATCTTTAGCTCTTGATGTTGCAAATGCAAAAAATATTTTAGAGAGAAATCAAAAACTTTATGACATAGAAGCGATCTCAAAAGAGGTGTTTGATGCTTCTAGAGCAATGTATCAAACAAAACTTTCAGCTTTAAAGTCTACAGATGAGAAAATAAACCAAACAAAAGTACAACTCCAATACTTAAATATAAGAGCCCCTTTTAGTGGTGTAGTTGGTTCAAAACTATTTGATGCCGGTTCATTGGCACCGACGGGTAAGGTGATCTTAACGCTTAACTCTGATGATCAAAAACTTAACTTTATGTTTTCACAAAATGAAAAACCGATAGCTCAAGGGCAAAAAGTGTTTTTAGACAACAAAGAGATAGGGTATATCTCTAAAATATATGATGATGCCAAAAACACTCTGCTTGTGGCTGAAGTAAAACTGTATGAGCCACTGCCGTATGCAAATAAATCCTATAAAACTATTAAAGTAGAAATAGATAGGGCAAAAGCTTGCACACTTCCTCTTAATGCACTTTTGCACAAACATGATGAAATCTATGTAATGGTATATAAAGATGAGAAATTTTCACAAAAGAAAGTTAAGGTTGCTTTAGAAAATACTAAAAGAGCTGCCGTCTCTCCATGTCCAAATGAGCCGGTTGGGGTTGCATCAGAAGCAAAACTTTCAATTCTTTCTACCTATGGAAAAATATTAGTGGACAAGGCTCAATAAAATGAAAAAAGATTTTTCCATTGTAAACTTTTTACTTGGCAGACCATATTTTATATTTTCATTTTTAACACTCTTTTTGTTTTTAGGGGCAGTAGGATACAATCAAATCGATAGGAAATTGTTTCCGGATTCTAATTATCCTACGGTTGCAGTTGTGGTTGTTCAGCCTGGTGCTTCGGCAAAGAGTATAGCTACGAATGTATCTATTCCCGTAGAGGAGGAGCTTTACACTTTAGATAAGATTAGAAGAGTTTACTCCACTACTATCGATGAAGTAAGTGTCATCAATGCGGAATTTGATTATGCAAAAAATATTGATGCAGCTACAAGTGATGTCAGTAATTCCCTTGATAAGATAAAATCAAAACTGCCAGACTCAATACTAGCTCCGCAAATCATAAAAATTACAGCGGCAACCGCACCTATTGTTACATATGCCATAAGCTCTAAAGATGGTGCCGTATCTTTAGAAGATATTAGACAGCTTGCTTCAACAAAGATAAAACATGACATCATAAGACTAGAGGGTATTGCAGGTGTGGATATCTTTGGTGGGTATGAAAAAGAGATAGAGGTTATTGTCGATAAGGATAAACTAGATAAGTATAATCTTGATATAGCAACTGTTGTAGCAAAATTAAAAGCAAATGACAACGATTTTGCCATAGGTTTTATAACAAGCCAAAACAGTAGATATCTTCTTAAATCAAAAGGTAAAAAAGATACTATTTCCAAACTAAAATCGATTAGTATTACAAAAGATATAGAGTTAAAAGATATTGCAAAAGTATATTTTGGGCATTATGACAACTCTGCTGAATATTATGGAAACTCGAAACATGCAATCGCACTCGCCGTTCAAAGAGCTGAAAATGCTGATGTTGTTAAGAGTATTGATCTAGTTCAAAAAGAGATAGATAAACTAGAACAAAAATATAAAAATTTAGAGTTCACTATTACAGATACACAAAAAGACACCATTGTTCAAAGTACTGACAATATGTTTGAATCTTTAAGAGACGCAATCGTTATGTCAACTATAGTGGTGTTTTTCTTTTTAGCATCTTTTAGACAGGTGTTAGTTGTCCTTGTTACTATTCCCCTTGTATATGCAACAACGGTAGCGTTGATGTGGATTGTTGGAATTGAGTTTAATGTTGTAACATTAACGGCTATTATATTGGCGCTTGGACTCTTGCTCGATGATGCTGTTGTTGTTATGGAAAATATAGAGCGCCATTACAAAGAACTTAATGATGAGATACATAAGGCTGTTTATAACGGTACAAAAGAGATAATGTTTGCTGATCTTAGTGGAACAATTACAACCATGATAGCACTCTCGCCAATGCTCTTTGTTGGTGGTTATCCACAAACTATATTTCAACCACTCGTTGGAACGCTTCTGCTTGCACTTGCTGCTTCATATGTGATTTCAATAACGGCAGTGCCTTTGTTATCATTAAAAATTCTTACCATTAAGTCTCCATTTATTTTAAAGAGTGAAGCTTTTTTTGAGAAATTTGTTGGAGGATTTAGTACCTCTATTTCAAACTTTTTTTCAGGTGCTGTTGCTTTGGCCATTAAGAGAAAAAGCGTTGCTTTTAGTTATGTTGTAGTATTGATATTTTTATTTGTAACAAGTATAAAAGGTGTTATGCCAACTGTTGGTCAAGAATTAATGCCACCTATGGATACAGGTGGAGTTAAAATCACTATAACAGTTGATCCTAATTTACCCATCCAAGCGAGTAAAAAGATAGTCCAAGAAGCAAATAATATTATAAATAAACAAGGTGAATTACTTTATTTATCGAGTGCCATCGGTAGTGAAGCAGGTGTTATGAGTATAGGAAGTGGAAGCGGTATTGATCATATCAGCATAACTGCAACCTATATTAATAGGTATAGTAGAGATGAAACTATATGGGAAATAGAGAAAAGATTACGAGAAAAATTAAATAAAATCAAAAATGTTCACAGTGTGGATGTTGTCGATTATGGCGCAACAGCACTTGCAAGTTTGCGAGCCAACATCGATGTAACTCTCTATAGTGATGATTTGAAAAACCTGCAGCAAGCTGGAGATATAGTAGCTGAAGCGATGCACCAAACTGGTGGGGTTGTCTCTGTTTCAAAAACTTGGATGAATAATAAAAAAGTATACGAGTTTGAGGTAGATGAGAAAAAAGCAGCCTACTACGGTCTTAGCAATGAAGATATATCAAAACAGCTTCAAACATTTGTAAGAGGTGCTAAAGCTGCATCTTTTTATCTGCAAAACAGTACAGATTTTAGTATAAGAGTTTGGGTAGATGAAGATAAAAGGGATAATATTGAGAGCTTAAAATCATACCTTATAAGTACTAAAAAAGGGAAAGTTCCACTAAATGACATGATAACTCTAAAATTTATTAATGAACCATCACTCATCACAAGAGAGGGTTTAAAATATACCTTGAATGTTTATGGTTTTAGAGAAAAAGCAGCCATTTCACATATTATGAGTAACTTTGAGGAGGCTTTTAAAGGAAAGGTTCTTCCAGAAGGTGTTGAGATGGAGCAAACAGGTGATATAAAACAGTTTAAAAGTGCAGCTAGCAGGATGATAGATGCTATTGGCTTTGCAGTTGTACTTATATTTTTCACACTTATTGCTTTATTTAATTCTGTAAAGATATCTTTAATGATAATTTTATCTATCCCTTTAACTATAATAGGTGCTTCTTGGATGATGCTTATTATGAATTATCATACATCTATGCCAGCGATGATGGGTTTTATACTTCTGAGTGGTATTATTGTAAATAATGCGATTTTACTTATACATTTTGCGATAGAGAAGATGCAAGCTGGGCTTAGTAAAACTGAAGCCATGATTGAGAGTATCAAAATTAGAACAAGACCGGTTTTGATGACAGCTTTTGCTACTTCAGCAGGGATGCTGCCGGTCGCACTTGGTTCTGCAATAGGACTAGAGAGATTAGCTCCTCTTGGCGCAGTTGCAATCGGTGGCTTGATTGTTGGAACATTTTTAACACTTTTATTTATACCTCTTTTATTTATTTGGAGCATAAAAAAGGATGATATACAAAATAAAGAGCAATAATATTGTATGAAATAGCCAATGATTAATTAGAAACTAGACCCTAAATCAAGTTTAGGGTGACGATAGTTCCGTCATTCTGGACTTGATTGAGAATCTAATAGCTAATTAATCAGAGAGTTCAATACCTATCCCCACTAAGAATCGAAATTTTAAATAAAAAATAAGTTAGATTTCAAGTAACCGGAGTATTACCCTTTGGTACGAGCATGGAATGATGATAGTTCCGTCATTCTGGACTTGATTCAGAATCTACATAAAATTCAATATATTACATTATTAATATTATTATTTTATCTATTAAACCAAATTTTTTAGAATCTTATTTTTTGGTATTCTTTTTCTAGTTACAATATGCTTATTATATTTAAAAAGGATTATGCAAATATGAAAAAATTACTTCTTATATCTACTTTTTTACTCTCTTCACTTTACGCACATGAGTGTTACTATAAACTTGATGCTACACTAGATTTAGACAAAGGTTTACTTACAGGTGATGCAATTATTACTAGTGATCATCCAAATATGCAATTATTAAATTCTAAAGCAAATATTGTAGATATTAAAGGTGCGACATTTAGTGTTGCTTTAAATACGCCAGTATTAATGAATAGAGATATAAATAAAAGTGTTGAAATCTCTTTTAGTACTAATTTTAAAACTTTAAATGGTGATGCTTTGCTTTTAGAGCCTTGGTATCCAAAAGTTGATATGTTATGTAG